>NZ_JACRSU010000004.1 GCF_014384785.1 Congzhengia minquanensis | reverse complement strand
ATACCACGCTGTCAATCCTTTGTCAAGACTTTTTTGAAACTTTTTTCTGCAAAGCCCCGCTCAAAACCGACAGCTTATTTAGAATATCACATCCCTCCCCTTTTGTCAACCCCCTTTTTCCCTTTTTTTTAAATTTTTATAGCAATATATCCTTTTGGAGCAATTTTAATACTTTTACCAAGTTGTTTTCCGGTAATTGCACATGTGCAATTTTTCTCTGCTTGAACATGAGCATCTTCCCGTTTAAAGTTAAATATATAGTGTACAAGATCGCCATCGCTACATTCCCTTGTAATAACCTCAACACCTTTGGCAAGGGTGAAAGGCGCTTTTGCGACACTTGCTTCTTTTAAAATTGTATCTAATAATTTTTTTGTGCAGTCGTCGTCAAACGCTGTTCCTATGTAATAAGCCGTTCCTTTTTGATAACTGTTTTTGCTGACAATCATTTCTCCCCGGCGATAAGAATTTGCAAAGGTTCCGATGGGCTCTGCCCCTTTGCCCTCCAAAACGTCCAGCCAATATTTGTCTTTTCCTTGAAAACTGCCAAAATCAATCGTTGCAACAGTATCTTCAAAAACCGGCTCTATTTCAGAAATGTTTACGCCGAACACCTCGGTCAGCCCACAGGGGCCCGACTCGCTGATTGCTACATTGTCTGTATCTTTAATCGCCGTTAGAAAGGTGCCTACCAGGGTTCCTCCGGCGGCGGTATATGCTTTTAGCTTTTCCGCGGCTTCGTCACAGATAACAAACATATTCGGAACAATTACCGTTTTATAGTCTGAAAAATCGTTCTTCCATGATATAACGTCAGCGCTGTAGCCTAGCTCTTTCAGCGCCGTGTAAAGTTCGCAGGCATAACCGATGTAGGAATGTTCATGCTTGACAGGCTTAATGCGGAGCGCCCACAGAGAGTTGTAGTCAATCAAAATTGCCGTATCTGCTTTTTTCACCTGGGAATGTTCTAAAACCGCGCTGTGTTCCTTTAAATGTTCCATTGTCCTTTGGAATTCAAAATATCGGCGCCTGGGCACGCGGTCCTGATCAATTAGCGCATAGTTTAACTGCTCTGCACCGGAGCAGAAAATTTTATACTGAAAATGCACCACAGCGCCTGCGTCTGATGCAAAGGTGTGCATAACCGCATTTTCAATTGCGCCGGGATACGGCTGCAGCCTGCCCTCGCCGGACCACAAACCGTGGCCGCCGCCGATGGAAAACTCCAGCATCCAGAACTTTTCGTTTCTAATTATATTTCTAGCAAAGGAATTTTCAAAGGAGGAATTGTCCATATTGTCGCGGTACAAATCCGGGTAGGCGTCTAAGCCGAATACGTCGGCTGTTTGAAACATTTTAAAATAATCCACGCCGTTTGTGCCAAATCCTGTGGTATTTGTCGTTATTTTCTTATCCGTATATGATTTCAGTATGTCCGCTTGCAAATTAAAATATTCAATGAAACTGTCGCTTGCAAACCGCTCAAAATTGAGGCGCAGGGACGGGCTGTCAAAATAACTTTTGATGAGCGGCCTCGCGTCGCGCTCTGTGGGAGCAATGGGCAGTTCAATCTGGTTAAAATCAGTATAGCTCTGCCCCCAGAACCGAAGTCCCCAGCTTTGATTTAAATTCTCTGTGGTTTTATAGTGTTCCTTAACCGACTGAACAAATTTTCCACGGCAAACATCACAGTGGCATCTGCCGCTGCCCTCCTGGGCAAACTCGTTGCCGATTTGAAAACCGACAACATAAGGATTTTTCCCAAACGTCTCACCAATTTTTTCTACAATTTTTTTTGTAAAACCGCGGTATGTTTCGTTGTTGTAACAATAGTGGTGCCGCGCGCCAAAATCGCGCCTTATGCCGCGATTGTCCACATAGGCAATTTCCGGATAGTTTCTCGACATCCAGGCAGGCGGACACGCCGTGGGCGTGCAGATAATTGTCTGAATTCCCATTTTTCCCAAATCGTTTACGGCACGCTCAATTGTGGAAAAGTCGTAAACACCCTCTGACGGCTCTAACACATCCCAGCAGAACTCGCCCATTCTTACCACGTTTGCGCCGGACTCTTTGATGAGCTTTAAGTCCTTTTGATATGCTTCTTCCTCATAAATATGTTCGGGATAAAATGAAAATCCATACAATAAATTCATTGTTTATTTCTCCTGTTCTATAATAATTTCTTTTTGCACGTTTTCTGCCGCCACGCACAAAACGCCGTTTTCAAACGAAAACGCTGTTTTTTCTCCGTCTACCGTTACCGTTTTTATGTCTTTCATGTAAGGCAGGCGGATTTTGTTTGCCGCAAGATGGCCGCCTTTTATTGTAATTTTTGTTTTGGTTTCTGTCTTTTCATAAACTCCCCAGCCGCAGTCTAAGCTCCAGATGGTTTTAAAGCAAGGCTGGTTTAAAATGGGGTCAAACCCAATGGTCTTGTTGGGCATATCGAAATAAAAGCCGCTGAAAATGGGTATTAAGGCAAAGCTTGCCATTGAGCGGGCATAGTTGCTGCCGCACTCAATTTCGTTCCACGGGTTGCGGTTTGCACCGTTGTAGCGGCCGCGCACGCCGCGGACAATTTCTAATCCCTCGTCAATCATTCCCTCGCTAATCATAAGGCCCGCCAGCTGATATTCAAAACCGTGCATGGTTTCTTCGCAGTAAGGCACAGGAATCACCGGCTTATACACGTCTTTAGGATAGGCGCAGATAATCGCCCCGCTGTCATCATTTACGGCAAAATTCCGCCACATATTGGAAATAGACCGCATGGATTTTACAAAATTCAGCTCATACATGTTTTTCAGTGCGGTTTTCACCTGGGCTTTATCAAAAATTTCACCCAGCCCGCAAAGGTTTGCGTGCCACTGTCCGCAAAGCTGGTCAATTTCGCTGCCCCCGGCAATTTGATATTTCATTTCACCGGCTTCACTGTTCCAATAGGTATCTGCCACGCCGAATTGCTCTAAAATCTGTTTATTGCCCAGGTTCACCTCCTGAACAAAATATTTTCCGTTAAACAGATGTTCTTTCGTATATTGTTTTCCGTTTTCAAACAATTCACGATACTCGGCGGCCTTGTCATGAAAGCCTAAATGCTCCGCCATTTCGGCGCCGGCTTTTAACGCCGCCAAATAAAATCCCTGAAGCCAGGAGGACGGACCAAACAACTCCATGTCCAGCGTGTGATGCTGCCTACCTTCTAACACGCCGTCATGGTTTTTATCCCACTGGCATATATTTTTGTCGCTCCAGGCGTAGTCAATTACCTTCATCACCTTGTCAAAGTACCGTTTCAGCCACTCGTCGTCTCCGCTGATTTTCCATTCCCGGTAAGTTTTAATCACCGCACCCATCTGCCCGTCTACGCAGGGAATGTGCGTGTGCGGCTTCGCTCCCAAAGGAATCCTTAACCGAAACTGCATTTCCCCGTCTTCGCTTGTGCTGTATGTAAACTCCAAATCGCGGATAGAACGCTCTAAAGACGGGAATAAAAAGCACAGGGCATAGGCATAGTTCCACACATGCTGACATGTTCCCTCACAGGAACCGGCCTTTTCGTGCACGCCCTCCCAGCCGTAAAACGCGCCGTTTTCCAGCCTCAGCACGGTAGGCGATTTGATAACCGACAGCGTAGAAGCCGCGGCGTCAATCACAGCGCTGTCCAGTGTAGAGGAAAACAAGGCAGAGCGGTATTCGTCCGTTTCGCTGTAGAGCCGTTCCCATTCATTTAGCGAATGCACGGCAGACGAAACCGAATTCTCAAAAACGGTTGCATAATAGTTTTTCCAGGTTTTACCTTTCACCTCTGGGTCTTCGTCCCAGTAATTATAGTTGTTGGGCATGTTCCAGGAGAGCACAAACCGAAAATTGCCTTTTCGCTGCGGAGAAAGCGATTCAGACGCCATCAGCGCGCATATATCATGAACGCCGGTTCCCTCATAATGCCGCTCCCGCAGCCGGTCGGTTTCCAAAAGTTCGCGCCAATAAACTGAAATGCCGTCGCACCAGCCGCCGCGATACCAGTATTCCTGAACAGCCGCATTTTTTGCATCTGTCGCCAAACAAAGGTCGCCATAAGATATATCGTTTTTATCCGCGCCGGCGTTTGAAAGCTTGATGAAAGAAATATCTCCGTCCTGCCCCGCTTCATTTTTCGAAACGTCAAATGGATTTTGAAGAGAAAACGAAACAGAAAATTCCACTTCCGCGCCGGTTTTATTTTCATATGAAATTTCAAAAAACGCCGCCGGAATTGACGAACTGTCGCAGTCGCCCGGGATAAGCGGGTTAAACGCTGTAAGCACCACGGCTCCAGGAAAATCATCGTCCGTAAACGTTAGCTTTGCAACCGGGAACTCACCTAAAAAGGAGCAATTTTTAAAATGGGAAAGCCCGCACATAGACTCTTTGTCCGGCCCGTAACCAAAGCCTGAATACATTTGCTGCTTGTAAGTGCCTGTTAGGTCCTTCAAAATGTCGCCGTTTAAAACCTTAGCAAACGTTTTTCCGCCTTTCTCTTTTACACGGACAACAATATTGGTATAGCCGTTTGTGCCGCCCTTGTTGGGACGGTTAAAAATCTCCCAGTCGATTAGCCGGCCGTTACCTGCAAGGCCAATGGAACCAGTTCCGATTCCTCCTAAGGGAAATGAAATTTCGTTTAAATACTCTCTCTCGTATAACAAAAAAAATCCCTCCACAAAATAAAATTTAGTTCATTTTATCACACACAAAATTCCATGTCAATTCTTTCGAATAAAATAAATTTATCTGCAAAGGATAACAACAGTAAAGGAGGTTATGAACTATGTCATGTTGTTGTAAACCAGAAAAAACACAGTCTCCGATCTCAGGCATTTCCTGTGATGTTACAAACTGTGAATATCACGGGGAGGGCAGCGAGTGCAAAGCTTCTGAAATTAAAGTTTGCTCCTGCGACCCGGTTCAGCAGTGCAGCGTGCAGTGTGCAACATTTGTGCCCAAAGGCGGAAGATAGGTAAAAAAAGAAACGGCGCTAGCCAATGGCTGCGCCGTTTTCCTTCCGCACTGTTTTTTGCCGATACATTTTCATATCTGCTTCCGACAGCAGTTCCGCCAGGCCGGCGGCATCGCAGGGATAGGTTGAAACCCCGTAACTGACACCTAAAAACGGAAATTTATGTTCACCGTAAATAAGTTCTTTCATTTCGTTTATTTCATGAATTCTTTGAATTACCTCCTCATTCTGCTCACCCAAATGCAAAAAGATAAATTCGTCGCCGGATATGCGGTAAAGCTGCCCCAATTTGAAAAGTGATTTTCCGATGATTTCGGAGAACGCCTGTAAATACCGGTCTCCTGCGTTATGTCCGTAGAGGTCGTTAATGCTTTTGAAATTGTCCAGGTCCATAAAAAAGATTGTAAACGGTTCACCTGTCTCCAGCAACATTTCTAAATCAATATAAAAAGAGCTTTTGTTTCTCAACCCGGTTGTAACGTCAAACTCACTTCTTTTTTTAAACAGTTCCGCTTCAAACCCGGCTGCCGACAAACAATAAAATACCTCACAGCTTAAAACGATACTGATACCAATAACAAGGCTTACCGCCAGCGCGAAAAGGCGGTTATCTCCAAATGAAAAAAGTACTCCGGCCGCCGGCAAAAAAATGAGCCAGCAAACAGACATGATAAAAAATAATATTCGGGTTTTCCGTCCGGCATTGTTTAATAGAAACCAAAACTTTTGCTGAAGAAAATAACAGTAAAAATATATACTACCCAGATACAATACCGTTTGAAACAAAAAAACTGCATTGTAAAATAACCGGGACTGCACAAATAAAGCACTCCGCTTCGCCAGCAGAAACACCAAAAAGGAATATACTAATGACATACACAGCGCCATTGCCAAATCAGAAAGCCGCCGTATCCCTTTTTTATATAAACTATAAAATGTATATAAATTTACAAATACCGCCTGCAAAACCGCCAAACTACCCAATAATTGCTTCAAAACGCCGCCCCCTTGTTCTTATTTATATCTATATTATACGTTTTTGCGTCGTTTGTGTCAAGTATAACAATACTTTTGTCAATAAAAAACAGTGCGGCGGTTGCCGCACTGTTTTTAATCTAATTCCTTTTGTCCGGTACAAAGCTCATAATATCTGCCGCCCAATTGCAGCAGCTCTTCGTGGTTTCCGCGCTCAATAATTTCGCCGTTTTCCAAAACCATAATTGCGTCAGCATTTCTCACAGTAGACAGTCTGTGAGCAATGACAAATGTGGTTCTGTCTGCCATCAAACGGTCCATGCCGTGCTCAATGTGACGCTCTGTTCTGGTATCAACCGAGCTTGTAGCCTCGTCCAGCACCAAAATCGGCGCTTTTGAAATCGCCGCCCGGGCAATGTTTAAAAGCTGACGCTGCCCCTGGGAAAGGTTTGCGCCGTCGCCCGACAGCACCGTGTTATACCCGTCGGACAGCCGCATAATAAATGAGTGTGCGCTGGCTGTCTTTGCCGCGGCGATAACCTCCTCATCGGTGGCATCAAGCCTGCCGTAGCGAATATTTTCCATCACCGTACCAGTGAACAAATGGGTATCCTGAAGCACCATTGCAATGTTCTGCCGCAGAAAATCCCGCTTATAATCGCAGATATCAATTCCATCAATGGCAATCTTGCCGCTGCCAATGTCATAAAACCTGTTTAACAGGTTGGTGATGGTAGTCTTTCCCGCACCGGTAGAGCCAACAAAGGCAATTTTCTGCCCTGGGTGTGCATAAAGAGAAATATTTTTTAAAATTATTTTGTCCGGATTGTAGCCAAAGGTGACATTTTCCAAGACCACGTCGCCGTGAATTTTTTCAGGCGCAACTGCTTTTGGCTTGTCGTCTGCTTCCGGCTCACGGTCCATAATTTGAAATACCCGCTCGGCACCAGCCAAAGCTGAAAACACAGTAGTCATCTGCATGGAAACTTCATTAATCGGCTGTGAAAACTGTCTGGAATAGTTTACAAAAACCGTGAGACCGCCAATGTCAAATTTGCCTAATGCACAGAGCACACCGCCAATGCCTGCAGTCAGCGCATAACAAACCTGGCTCATATTCCCCATGACCGGGCCCATAATGCCGCCGAAGAACTGGGCAAAAAACTGTTTGCCTTTCAGGTCGTCGTTCAAAAGTCCAAATTCTGCTTTGCAGTCTTCCTCGTGATTGAACACCTTCACAACCTTCTGACCTGTAACCGACTCTTCAATGTAACCGTTTAAGGCACCAAGCGCCGCCTGCTGCTGGGAGTAATATTTGCGGCTGCGCTTTGCAATCATGCCGCCGCCTTTCACAAAAATGGGAACAAACACAACCGTAATCAACGAAAGCCATATGTTGGTGTAAAGCATCATGGCAAAAGTTCCCACCAGAGAAATGATACCGGACGCCACCGTCATAACGGAGGAATCTAACATCATTCCAATATTATCAACATCGTTTGTAAACCGGCTCATAATTTCTCCGGTATTTTCCGTGTCGTAAAAACGCACCGGCAGCTTTTGCACCTTGTGAAACAGGTCGTTGCGGATTGCCTCAATGGTGCTCTGCGAAACAGAAAGCATAATGCGGTTCTGCAAATATGTGGAAATAACACCCACAAAATAAATCGATGCCAAAACTGCCAGCGCAAACGCAAATCCCTCAAGCCTGCCCGCCGCTATATAGTCGTTAATAATAGGTCGCAGCATGTAGGATCCCACAATCTGTGAAATTGCACGAGCCAGCATGAAAAACAGCGCAATGCCAATTCTGAATTTATATTTTGAAAGGTAACGGTAGAGCCTTAGCAGCACATTTTTTGTGTCTTTCGGCCTCCCGCTTCCGCCGGAGCCGTGCCTGCCGCCACGAGGGCCACCACCCGGCCCGCCTCCGGGCATGGGTTGTGCGCCAGCTGCGGCTCTTGGTGAACTGTTGTAACGCTTCGTTAAAACTTCTAATGTTCTTGCGGCCATTTATGCATTCGCCTCCTTTTTTTCGTTCTGCGAATAATAAATTTCCTGATATTCTTCGTTGCTTGCCAGCAGCTCCTTGTGGGTACCGACACCGCAGATTTTGCCCTCATCAAGCACCACAATTTTGTCAGCGCCTGAAACGGACGTAATGCGCTGGGCTATGATAATTTTTGTAGAATGTTTCAAATTTGTAGAAAACGCTTCTCTGATTTTTGCCTCTGTTGCCGTGTCCACAGCGCTGGTGCTGTCGTCCAAAATAATGATTTTCGGATTTTTAATCAGCGCACGTGCAATGCAAACCCTCTGCTTCTGTCCGCCGGACAAGTTCACGCCGCCCTGCCCCAGCTCTGTCTGATACTGGTCTGTAAAGCCTTTAATAAACAAATCCGCCTGGGCGTAGCCTGCGTTTTCTTCAATTTCTTCCATGGTGGCGTCCTCTTTGCCCCAACGCATGTTTTCTTCAAGCGTACCCGAAAACAGCACGTTTTTTTGCAGAACCATGCCAATCCCCTGGCGCAGCTTTTTTAAGTCATAGTCGCGCACATCAATGCCGTCAATTAAAACCTCGCCGCTGTCTGCGTCGTATAGCCGCGGGATTAAGGACACCAGTGTCGATTTTCCGCAGCCAGTTGAACCGATAATGCCCACGGTTTCTCCCGGTTCAATGGTAAGTGATATATTCTCCAGCACCTTATCCTGGCTGGTTTTATAGTATTTAAAATCCACATTGCGAAATTCAATTTTTCCGTTTTGAATTTCAGCATCCTTGTGTGCCGCATGAAAGTCGTTTAAATCCGGCTCTTCGTCCAGAACCTCAACCACACGGTTTGCGGAGGCCAAAGCACGGGAGCTCGTCATAAACATCATTACAACCATCATAAGGGAAATTAAAATCTGCGTGATATATGTAACAAACGCAGTTAAATCCCCCACCGGCATACCACCGGCAATAACCTGGTTTCCGCCGAACCAAAGCACAGCAATGGTTGTTAAATTCATAAACAGCATCATAAGCGGCATCATGGTAATCATCACCGTCATGGCCGAGGTAGTGGCTTTTCTTAAATTGTGATTGGATGTACCAAACTTTTGCCGTTCATAGTCCTCCCGTACAAAGGATTTCACCACCCGCACGTTTGTCAGGTTTTCCTGAACGTTGGAGTTGAGCGCATCGATTTTCGTCTGCATTTTTGAAAAGCGCGGATATCCCTTTGAAATAACAAACAGCAGCGTTATTAAAATAACCGGCATTGCCACCGCAAAAATAACAGACAGCGACGGGCTTAAAAGAATTGCCATAATCAGCGCGCCAATCAGCATTCCCGGCGCTCTTAAACACATGCGCAGAAGCATGTTGATAAAGTTTTGAATTTGTGTAATGTCGTTGGTGAGCCGCGTCACCAACGACCCTGTGCTGAATTTATCAATATTCGCAAACGAAAATTCCTGCACTTTTCCATAAACGTCTTTTCTTAAATCCGTGGCAAAGCCAACTGCCGCCTTTGCGCCAAAATAGGCGCCGCCCACGCCGCCGGCCATCATCAAAAGCGCCGTAACCACCATGAACGCGCAAATCATCAACACATATCCTACGCTTTTGTCCGCGATGCCGGTGTTGATAATCGACGCCAAAAACTTGGGCATAACTACCTCGCCCACAACTTCAATAATCATACAAAGCGGCCCTAAAATAAAATACCATTTATAGGGCTTTACATATTTCATCCACCGTTTCACGTGTTCTCCTCCTTTTTTAACACATCTGTCAGGTTATCTGCCATTTTTGCAAAACAGTGTTCCAAAACGCACAGCTCCGTTTCATCAATTCCGGAAAACAGCGTTTTATCTACATCTAAAAAAAACTGATGGGTCTTTTGCACCGTTTCCCGTCCTTTTTCGGTTATCGCAATTTCGTTGAAACGGCTGTCACCCTTTGATGAATTTTTTGAAATAAATCCACCCTTCTCCAGCTTTTTAATCATCACTGTAACCGCCGCCGGACTAATTTCCAGCCTGTCGGCCAGCTCCTTTTGTGATGTTTTTGTCTTTTGATGTGCCAGGTTCATCAAAATCATATGCTGGCTTCTGTGCATATCAATTTCCGCCATTAGCCTGTCGCAATAAGCACGGTGCAGCCGATTTACCTTAACGAACCCATGAGCAAGCTCCATAAGTCTGTCGTCCTCCTGCGCCATTTCACCGCCTCCTCAAAAAATAATTAACCTGTTAATTATTAACAGGTTAATTATACTACGCTTCATCGTTCATGTCAATAGACTTCATAAATTGTTCAAACTTTATTTGATGCTGTCAGTGGTGATGTCACTGCCATATGCGGGGCCGCTTCCGGCCTCGGCACTGTCAGAAATTACAATTGGCGGTGAGAAGTCGTAAATATCCATAAAGGACTCCAACTCCTCCTCCGTCAGCGGGGCGTGTGCAATTAATCCCGTACACTCAGTTGCAGAGTTAGTATTTCCATATGCGTCGTCTAAGTGGTCATAGTGCTCAGTCGGTTTTTTTCGCGCGTTTATTTCATACATTTTTCTGTTCATAAAACCCACCTCACTTTAAATTAAAAAGGTTTTAACGCCCCTTTTTAGTTTCTTCACCCAGCGCAAAAATATGTAAAACGAAGTAATTTGACAATGCAGAAAAAAGTTGCACGTTCCGGATTTTTATGTTAAAATCAAATTAATTTAAATTGTAAAAAAGTTTGTCCCTGCATAAGGGCGGAAAGGCTTGAAAACCTATGAAAAAGTTTGTGTGTTTGCTCATTGCTGCTATCCTGATTTTACCTGCGTTTTCCCACACTTGCGAAACAAAAGCTGCGGCGGCTGCCAAAGAATCTGTCCCGTCAAAATATGACGGCGACGCTTTTTGCTTTTCTTTTGAAAATGAGTCCGATTTTAACGACGAAAATCTTCCCATTGCCACAAGTTATGATAACCGTGCAGAGGAAAAAGAATTTGTGCCCGGCGCCGGCGGCTCTGCCGCCGCGCTGCATGTTCGGGCCGAGAGCGCGGCGACCATAAACGGCATTGTGAACAACGGCGTGAAAAACTTAAACCTCGTTCCCGGCAGAACCTACCGGTTAAGCGCTTGGGTGAAGCTGATTGCAAATGAAATTTATAAAGTGGCGCCAAACTTTAATTTTTTTATTATGAACAACGGCACCCCGCTTTATGAGGACGAAGCCTGCACCATTCCCGTCCAAACCGTTTCGGGTTACTATAACCTGGTGAAAATTACAGGTGCAGAAATTGGGTTTAAAAAGGAAGACGGCACCATATCCGGCGACTGGAAATTGGCGGAAACCACGTTTACCATGCCGGGCAAGCTGGGGAAATATTTTGTTAAAAAAACGGAGCCTGTTTCCTGCTCCATGTTTTTGCGCATTGGCTCTAACGAACATTCTATTAAAACCCTTTCCGACTATACCGACGAATTTATTGCCTCTATCACCGACAGCGAGGGAAATATTGACGAAAACGGTTTTTACAGCGATTATGCCATTGACGACTGGAGCCTAACCCCCTTTGTGGAAAAAGCGGGCGAGGTAAAAGACGCTTCCGTCACCAACGACTTTGAAAGCTCCTCGTGGGCTGCCGCCTCCGGTGTGCGCTGGACGTCTACCGCCTCCAAAGCGGAAATTGAAACGATAGCAAATGACGCCGCTCCATCGCAAAGCAGCACCCACGCTTTAAAGCTGACCTATAACGGCAACCCGAATGGGTATATGGAGCTGTCCGCCCATCTTGACCAAAACACTTCCATTATTCACAACAGGGCCTATAAAATTTCATTTTGGGCAAAAGCATCTGACGCACTTGTCAGCTATTTTGAAGAAAAACCTTTCTATTTTAAAATGATTCCCGAGCGGCCCAGTGAAAACCGTTTAGAACGTTCCAAACACAAATGGGCAGATACGATTTTAAAAAAGAAGCTTTCACAAAACTATGAAAAATTTGAGATAATCTGGTATGAACCAAACGAAACCATGTTGGGCCGCGACACAGAGAACGACGCCTCTGTGCGCTTGGACTTCCGCATTAATGGAATTCCTGCTGCTTTAAAAGACGAAACCATTAACGGCCAAAAAATGACCTATGCCTATTCCTATGAGGACCCGTCCGGAAACACAGTTTATGCGGGGTTTGAAGATTTTCAGGTTTGGTTTGACGACATTTCCATTGAGCCTATGGAGCTTGTTTTAAACGGGGACTTAAGTATGAAATCCCCCCAGGACATAAACACCCTTTCCACCTGGGACAGTACCTGCTTCGCCCCCGGTGAAAATAACCTGCTGCCCAACATTTTTGGGGCAGGAACCATTGTTCAAGACGAAACCTTTGCCCAAACCAGCGGCGTGCCCTGCAGCAACGTGCTAAAGCTTTCACAAGAGGATGGCCGTCCCGGTCAAAGCGTTGAGGTGCAAAACAAAACCTATTATAAAATTTCTTTCTGGGCCAGGGCCGACTCGCCGGACAGCGTGGGTCAAAGCCTTTCCCCTATGTTTGACAGAAGCATAACCGGTCCGGTTCGAAACAGCGACGTTACCGAAATAAACACCGAGGGACGCTTCGGCTATGGCAGCCTGACAGGTGAAACCGGCGACATTCCATATTATATGTATCAGGGCCCGCTGTTTACCCACAAATACACCGAATTAAATGTAAACAGCGGCGAAACGCTGGTTTATGACGATTATTTTGCCCGCATGAACTCCACAGACGGTTACGAAAGCCAGGAAACGCCCACCGCCTGGAACTATCAGTTTTATAACGGCAGCGGCTGGGTTTCGTCAAACGCCGACGAAGTACCGTCAACGTCCCAGAATATGCAATTGACAGACGAGTGGAAAAAATATGAATGTGTTTACCGATGGGATTATGAAGGCGACCACTACCGCCTGCCGAAATTTAAAATTGCCGCGTCCGGGCCGGCGGATTTTCGCTTGGCAGACATTCAAATTCAGAGATTGAATAAATTAGACGACGAAATTAAAATTGACAACCTCCACGCGGAAGACACCGGCGCCTCCCTTTACGTGGGCAATTATTTTTCAATCTATTACGACTTTGAAACCGTTAACGAAGGAGTGAAAGAGGGAAACTCCATCTTAAAGTTCCTTTCAGGGGACGAAAATGGAAATTATGCCGTAATTGGCATGACCTATTGTAAAGGGGACAGCAAAACGTTATTAAGAATTCCCGACATGCTTTTAGGAAGCCGGCCGGGAATAGAAATTATTCCGAAAAGCAAGGCTGGCGAAACTGGCGCGGTCTATCGCGTTCAATTTGAGCAAATTGTTGCGGGAAAAGTGCTCCCCAGCCTATCCATAAAGGGGGCTGATGCAGAATATGAAATCGAGTCTGTTTTTGCGCCGAATTTTACACAGCCCAAAGTTGATGTCTGCCTGGCGTTTTACAGTTCGGAAAACCAGCTTTTAAAAACGGTTTATATCCCCGTTGAGACGCAGACGGCCGCAAATGTGCTGCACGGTGCTGCACCTTTAGACGGCGCAGCAAAGGTAAAGCTGTTTGCCGTTGAAAGCTTCTCATCCATGCTGCCCTGCTGCGACAGCAAAACGGCGTTGTCGTTTCCAAAAAACAACGCTCCCTTTGATGGTCAGGAGCAAATTACCGTTGCATTCCTGGGCGGCTCCCCCATGTGCGGAAAGGGACTGTATGCGCCTGAAACCGCCTCTTACAGCGCCTTTATTTCGGAATATTTTCAAGATACCTATTACAACAAAACCATTCAAATTGTCCAGTCTGCAAAGGACGGCAGCACCACGGCAGATGGGCTTTTGCGGACGGCAGATGTAGCGGCCCGGCAGCCGGATGTGGTTTTCATTGATTTTTCCGCCGATGACGGCGGGTTGGACATGCGCAGCGAATTGCGTGAAATGGTGAATTTGCTTTGTGCAGGCGAAAAAATTCCGTATATTATCTTTCTATATGCCGCCGACCGGGGCTACACCAATCTGTCGCGGTATCACAGCCTGGTTGCAGAGGAGTTTTCCATTCCGCAGATTGACCTGTCCGGCGCTTTGCGAACCCATTTAAATGGAAGCGACGCTGTTTCGGAGGGATATTTGTATGACGAAATTCACCCTTCCGCCGAGGGGCATATTGTCTATGCAGACACAATTATCCGCGCACTGGAAACCGGAAACTATTACTGCAAACCAAAAACCAACTAAAATTTGCATTTTTCAAGAAAGCATGATATAATATGTACAGAAAGTCTTTGCTGCGCAAGCATTATTTGTTACGGAAAGGATTCGGTTAAAATGGAAGAAAAAAATAAAATTGTTACAGAAGATACAGAAAAAGTGGAGTATGAAGATGTGAAGCGTCTGTCGCTTGGCGGCTTTATCGGCATTGGTTTTGCGTTTGGCGTTGCCGCTGGCTTTTCTGCAGGAAACCTGTTGTTCGGGAACTTCCTCAGGGGAATGATTATTTGCGTCGTAGCAGGGCTGTTAGGCGGGCTAATCATTGGTCTCATTAATAAAAACAAGCGCAAACCGGAATAATAAAAGACAGATTAGAATCAGCACTATAAAAAATTATATCCAAAAGTAAAAAATACATGCAACTTAGTAGCTATAGCATGAATATATAATGCTCAAAAAAAGAAACGGTCACTGCAGAGTTACAACTCCACAGTGACCATTTCAATATATCGCAAGCGTATTTTCCCCTTTGATTCAAGACTATGACATTACACCGTCTTTGTTAAGACGGAAATTCTATAGAACATTCCTAAGCCAAATACGTCTTTTAGTAGCCTTGCTGGTACAGTTCATAATTTACAATTTATTATTTTTATTTATTCACCTTTTAACACAATGTAGTCGCTGTCAGAGTCAGCAGTTAAATCCGCCTTGGCAGAAAAACCCTTCAGTTTTTCCAGCTTGGAAAGCACGCTGTCAGCGTCCTGCTCCATGCGGTAGCCGGTTTTGTCTTTTTGATAGCCCGACAAAATTTCTTTTGCCCTGCTGAATTCCTCCTCAGAAACGGTCACGTTAATCACGCGGAATCTTGCCGCGCGCTCAGCCGTGGCCCCGTTTGCCGCAGGATCTGCTCCTAAGCTTCCTTTAGAGCTTCCTCCGCCGCCGGACTTTGCCTCCTGTCCAGCGCTGTCAGACACAACATTGGGTTCAGCAGCTTCGTCTACGTCATTGTCTGTTTTAAAGGCAGAAATATCGTTGCTGTTCACATCAGCCGGCATAGGCGTTTCCGGCGCCGTTCCCCCATTGCTCCGGTTATCCGCCGCCGGTGGCTGTGCCGATGGGGAGTTGTCCGGTTTTACGGTATTTTTGTCCGCCGCGGCAGGTGTCTGGCCGCTCTGGTTGTTATTGCCTGTTTTTGCACCAGATGGTGTCTGTGCTGAAGCCGAAGGCTGCGCCTTGGCAGAGGGCTGAGCCTTAGCTGAAGGCTGCGCCGCGTTCCCACTTTCGTCCAATTCAGGTGACTGTGTATGTTCGTATTTGTCTTCCACGCCCGGCAGCACAACGTCTGTGCCCTGGTCAGAATTCGGCTGACCCGGCGCTTCAGAAGGATATGTTGACGGAATAAATTCATCAGGGTTCACAGAATTTCCGTTCCCCTCAAGATTGATGTACGATACG
The DNA here is from genome assembly GCF_014384785.1 of Congzhengia minquanensis. NCBI lineage: Bacteria > Bacillati > Bacillota > Clostridia > Eubacteriales > Oscillospiraceae > Congzhengia > Congzhengia minquanensis. The sequence goes on along the minus strand of NZ_JACRSU010000004.1, from coordinate 276,287 downwards.
ATTGAAACGGCAACCACCGCGGCAGCCGCGGCAATTCCGGCAAAAGAACGCCAGCCCGAAAATTTGTGCCTGTGCAGTTTTTGGCCTTTTGCCTCTGCCCGAACCTTGTTCATCAGAGTTTCGTGAAAATCTTTCGGAACTTCTATTTCAGGAAGGCTTTCGGCGCCTGCCATGATAGATTTTAAAAATTCATATTCGCCCCTGCAGGACGCGCATTCTTTTATATGTTCACACACGATGTCATTCTCTTCGTCGGAAAGCATGTTGTCAATATAAAGCGGTATTAAATTTAATATGTTCGTGCATTCCGATTTTGCCATATGTGCTTCTCTCCTTTCTTCTATAGAATAAGACGAAATTTTAAGTGAAAAGTTCCCTGTCTTCTTCCAAAATTTTTCTGAGGGCAATTCGCGCCCGGCTGATGCGGGATTTCACCGTTCCCAATGAGGTTCCCGTCACTTTTGCAATTTCGTCATATTCCAACCCATGAATGTCCCGCATGACAATTACCGCTTTGTGCTCGTCGGATAGCTTTTCAATTGCCGCCTCCAGCGCTTTCATAGCCGCCTTTTTGCGGTAGCTGTCGTAGGGACCGGGAGAGGAGTCCTCTATCTGAATTTCATATTCATCGTCATCTGCGCTGCTTTGATTAATGCTCACCTGGGCATGTTCGCCGCTGCGCTTTCTCTTTCTTAAAATATCTAAACAAATGTTGTTTAAAATCGTATAAAGCCAGGTAGAAAATGCCGCGTCGCCGTTAAAAGAGTCCAGCTTTCGGTAGGCTCTTAAAAAGGCTTCCTGGGCCGCGTCTTCCGCGTCGTTTTGGTCGCGCAGCATTCGAAAGGCATAGTTTATAATCCTGCGCTCATAAATCAGCACAAGCTGTGAAAAACTTTCCGTATCGCCTTCCTTGCTGCGGCGAATCAGTTCATTCTCGTCCAAAACAATGCCCTCCTTTCCATAATCATCTATAGGATACCCAATTAAATGAAGATTAGTAAACCAAAAACCCGGCGCGGGCCGAGTTTTTAAAAATTTTTTTAATCGGATAGCGAATCGTCATCTTCAATCCATTTATTTACGTCTATTACGCGGAATTCATCCTTTGTGTCGCGGATTATTACGGTTTGAATTCCTGCGTTAATCACCTGCCGCTTACACATGGTGCAGCTGTTGGTGCCCGCTAAAAGCTCTCCTGTCTTTCCGTCCAGGCAGGCCAGGTAAAGGGTCGCTCCCAGCATATCCCGCCGGGAGGCGCTGATAATGCAGTTGGCTTCTGCGTGAACAGACCGGCACAGCTCATACCGCTCGCCGCTGGGAACCTTCAGTTCCTCCCGCACACAGTGGTTTAAGTCAATGCAGTTTTTCCTGCCCCGGGGTGCGCCGTTATAGCCGGTGGAAATAATCTCGTCGTTTTTTACAATAATCGCACCATAGTGGCGCCTGAGACACGTTCCACGGCCCGCCACTGCCTGGGCAATGTCTAAATAATAGTTGGTTTTGTCCCGTCTTTGTTTCATACAGGCTGTCACCCTTCCAAAGCGCTAATTTTTTCAATTCGTTTTTCGTGCCTGCCGCCCTCAAATTCGGCGCCGACATAGGCGTCTAAAATATGTTTTGCCAGATCCGGGCCTGTCACTCTGCCGCCAAAGGCAACCATGTTGGCGTTGTTGTGCCGTTTGGTCATTTCAGCGGAATATTCGTTTGAAACCAGTGCACACCGAATGCCGTTTACCTTGTTGGCGGCAATGGAAATGCCGATTCCCGTTCCGCAAATCAACACGCCCCATTCACATCTGCCGGAGGTCACCTCTTCGCAGGCCTTTTGGGCAATGTCGGGATAGTCCACAGAATTGGTGTCGTAGGTTCCCACGTCAACAACGTCAAACCCTTTGTCCTTTAAATGGGCGGATAAAACTTCTTTCAGTTCAAAGCCGCCGTGGTCGCAGCCAATTACTACTTTCATGTTACGCATCCTTTCCGCCTGACGGCACCGTTTTTATTCTTTCGTCATATTCCCGCTCCGCCTGGGATTTTCTAAGATAAAGAGGAATTAGCCCCTCACAGTCTGAAACTGCGCCATTTGCGCTCTTTTGGAAAGCAACCTCGCCCAGCGACGCGGCGGAAAGCACATTGCTGCGGCCAAACGCAATTTTCGCGCCCGGCAGCGCAGTTTGAAAAAACTCCCTGTTTTTCAGCGCCCCGTCGCCCACCAAAAGGCAGGTCTGATTGCTTCCTAAAGCGGCAATTTCACGGGTGGTCATCACACAGGGGGAAACAACTTCCTTCCCGTTTTCATAAACAGCAGCGTAACACTCATTTTCCCGGGCCATTAACAGCGCAAACACACTTCCGCTGAAACTGGAAACATTGTTCGCCAAAATTTCCAGACTGTTTACAGGAACCACCTTTTTGTTCAGTGTTTTTGCAAACCCGCGCACAGTTGCCACGCCAATTCTCACACCTGTAAATGACCCCGGCCCAATTCCGCAGGCAAACACATCAATGTCTGAAAGCTTTAGCTCCACGTCCTTTAACATTTGCTCAATCATGGGCAGCATTTTCACAGAGTGGGTTTTCATTTGATTTTGCGTATATTCACATAACAGCTCACCGTCTCGCAGAACAGCGGCGGTAGCCGCCTGAGATGATGAATCAATGCTCAGCATTAACATAGGTTACCTCTTTAAAATTACAATTGTCCTGTCGTTTGCACCGTCTTCCTTTTTCAGTTCCACCTCATACCTGTGCTCCGGCAAATACCGCTGTCCGTTCTGGGGCCATTCAATGATGCATACACCGCCGGACTGCAAATATTCCTCAAATCCAATTTCCAAAAGCTCGTCTTCGTCTTCAATCCGGTAAAGGTCAAAGTGATAAATGGGGAAGGCCTTCCCCTCATATTCGTTCACAACAGTAAATGTCGGGCTTGTAACGTAATCCTCTACGCCCAAAGCCCGACACAGACCTTTTGTAAATACGGTTTTTCCCACGCCCATTTCACCGCGCAGGAGGATTACATCGCCGGCGCGAAGCCGCGCCGCAAATTCTTTCGCAGCGTTTTGCGTTTCTCCGCTGCTTTTCGTTTTCAGTTCCATGCCTTATGCCGCCGGATTGCCGGGAACAATGGCAGGAGAAGACGGTTTGGCAGAAGGCGTTTCCGGTTTCGGCGTAGAGGTTGCAGGCGTTGTAGTTTTTGGCGCTTCTGATTTCGGAGCTGCAGAGCTTGGCTTAGCGGAAGGCGATTTCGATGCATTGCTGCTTGCTGAAGCCGAAGCTTTTGCGCTGGAGCTTGCCTTTGCGCTGGGCTTTGTGCTCTTGGAGGAGCTTGTTTTCGAGCTGGATTTTGACGTAGACGCAGACGTCGCCTTTGAAGACGGCTTGGAATCGTCGTTGTTTACAACGGGCGCCTCGCTGTTATCAGCCGAGTTGTTCGCGTTGTCCACATCATCTGTCAGGGACTTGTCATCATCTAAGTCAGGCGCGTCGCTCTGATAGCTCGACGGCTCCTGGTTATAGTCCAGCCACAGGCCCGTGAGCTTGGAAGACGCAAAAAACAGCGCCACTAAAGCAACCAAAATGATGGAAACGGTTAAAACCTTTTTGCCCTTTCCGGATTTTTTAATGGGTTCGCCGTTTTCGTCAAATTCTTCGTCAGATTCGTCATAGCCTTCTTCGTCGTAATCGTTCCCGTCATAATCCCCTTCGACATATTCTTCTAAATCTTCTGTTTCATCCAATGCTTCGTTTTCTTCTATATAGTCCTCTTCTCTAGACCGTTTCGACCTTCTCATTCCCATTACCTCCTAATAAATTTAAATTCTACCTTTATTTTGCGTATATTATACCATAAATAAAAGATAAAGTAAAGAAAAACTTGTCCAAACCCCGCCTAATTGCGCTCTGTTGGATGGCAGTTTTCCGAATTGTGTCAATGCAGAATACTTCTGACGCAAATATCCTGTTTTCTCCCTCTTTTATTGCCGCTCTTCAGGTATAAATCTCCAAAGCCAAATTCCTTATTAAAATGCTTAATATAGGCTACGGTTTTTAAGTTTCTTGCGTCAAATTCGTGCACGCTTGTGTCCACAAGCTTAATCTTTCCGTCACGGAACATTTTCAGTCTGCCCGATTCGGATGCAAAATCATAGTCGTCAAAGAAATAGAGGGTGCCGTCCACATAGAAAAACGAATGGCAGGAGCTGTCTGAAAGGTGCGTATACGTATCTCCCGTGCTCAGTCCCAGCTTGTTCCCGTCAAACACCATCACAATGGTAGAATCCGCGCCGTCTAACGCAAAATCCGTCACACCCTCCCGCAGTTCCTTTCTGTTTTTCAGCTCTTTCGCACTCATAGCATAGCGCACAAGGGTTCCGCGGCCGTCATCGCCTACGTCTTCAATGCAATATAAAAACTTTCCGTCCAAAGAAATTTCAATCTGCCCGCCGGGAAACCGGTCTATTCCCAAAAACGGCATCTTGTCTTTCATCAGCACATAGAGGCTGTTTTCCTTTTGCTCCGCCTGCTTGTCCGCAATTTTTAAAAGCGCATCGTCAACACTTTCAACCGTGCTGAACCTAATTTTTTCATTTCCTTTGGCTTCCTTTTTATAAACAATGGCCTGCCTGCAGCTGTTATAAGCCAGCGACGCTTCCGTCAGTCCGGCGTCCACCTCTTTCGGACCGCTGCGTTTCATGGTATATAGCACATTTGTCGGTTCCATCACAGGGTTTATTAAAAAATAATTTCGGATGGATTCGCGGAACTCTTTTTCCTCAAACCGTTTCAGCGCGGCGTTATACCCGGCTTCGTCGAAAACCGGTTGCCCGGTTTCGTCCGGCGTCATAAAATCTGATTTCAACGGCTTTTCCGTCCCTGCGTCCCGGGCTGCCTTGTCGTCATAAAATACCTCCTGAAACCGCTTAGGCCGCACTTCTTCTTTCACAAAATACACATAGTCCCCCAGCAAAATTCCATCTTTCACGTCCTCTGCCAGGCAAACTGCTTCCTTGTCCGTTTCCTTCAAAAAGAGCGCGCCCTGTTTGATATAAAAAACTTTGGCATATTCATCCTTTTCCGAAAGCACCTTGTCAATCTCTGTATCAACCAACACAGGCATGTCCTTCTTCGCCGTTCCGCAGGTATACATTTTTCCGCCGTCTTTATAATATACAATCTGCTGATTGTTTTTACTCAAATAAAAATCGGAAACGTCCGAAGCCACAACGTGTGCGCTGGTTAAATTGGAAAAATACAGCCGCGTCCCTTTTAAATACAGCACAAACTGCCCCTCGGGATGAATTTTAAAATCAGTCACACCGCCGTCAATACGCACGGCCTCCTCCGGTGTGTCTTTGTCGTCGTCAATTGCCGAAACTCTGCGGTAACACAAATCGAAGCCAGCTGCGCTGTCTGCGCTGTCTTGCGCATAAAAAACAGTTCTTCCGTCTGCAGACATTTGCACATAGCGCTGGGCGTCAGAGCTTACAAACCGCTCAGAATTCACCACGCTTTTTCCCTTGCGGTCCTCTTTTGTTTTCAGCGTCACTTCGGAATTTTTAATATATAAAATTGGCTGGGCCGACTTGTCAAACGTCATCACCGGCAAAAAGTATGAGGTGGCAGCCCGGTAGCTTCCGTAAACCACGCTGCAAACCAGCAGAACCACCACAATGTAGCAGGCCAGCTTAATGCCGCTCATCTTCTGCTTTTGGGTGCAGTCGGCCGGAATGCCGAAACTGGCGTTTCCAAAGGCCGGTTCTTCTTCCATATTCACTTTATCCGCTTTTTCATGCTCTTTCATAAAAAAAATCACCTCGAAAGCTGCAAAGTGCAGTTAGAACGACACCCGCGCATATTCGCCCCAAAAAAGACAAATACACGCGGGTGCCCCCTTTTAAATTGTGTTCCTATCGTCTACGCTCGCTAATGCCTAAAAAGCATGCAAGTTCTTCCGTGTACGCGCCGGACTCGATAAAGCTCTGTCTTGTTTTCTCGTTGCCCAAAAACAACAGTGAAAACGCTAAAAACATTGTCCAGGTCATTTCCCTTTTCCCATTTTCGACCGCGAGTACCGTCTGCCTTGTTACGCCGATAATCGTAGCCAGTTTCTCCTGCGACCATCCGCACGTTGCTCTGAATCCCCTCAGGCTTTTTGCAAGACAATGAATTAACCTCTGCTTTTCATCTTTCCCCAATGTGCATTCCCTATTCATCTGAATCACATCCTACAAGCCGCAGACGGCCGGCACAAAAACCATCCGAAGCCTTTATATTCATCAACATTTTACGAAGCCGCAAAACGTTAACTCCACTATTTTAAATACCCTCTTGCCTTTAAGTTGTCAGCCGAAATCCGAATGCTGTCAAACGGGTCGCCGGGGCAGGTGTCTTCTTCAACAACATAATGCTTCACGCCGATTTCTTCCGCCGTTTTCAAAACGCCGTCGAAATTGATGTTGCCCTCATAAATCTCGGCAAATGCCCGTTCGCCGTTTTCAATTTTATAATCTTTCAAATGCAGAATATCAATCCTGCCGGCAAGCTTTTTCATCCAGTCAATTACGTCGCCGCCGCCGGCCTGCACCCAGTGCGTATCCAACACAAAAGAGGTTGCGTCTTTGTCCAAGTTGTCCGCCAAATAGTCCATAATCCGCACGCCGCTGTGCTTGGCAAATTCCCAGTGATGGTTGTGATATGTAAGCTTAAAGCCGTGCTTATGAATCTTTCGTGCAACTTCGTTAAACTTTTCAACAAACACCTTCACAGATTCCAGCGTCATTTCAGATAAACCCGGCATTCCGCCGATACCAATGTTAGTGGTACCCACAATTTCGTGCTCTTTCATCACCTCGTCGGTGGCGTCATAAATGCGGTCAAAACTATAGTGTGTTCCGCAAATGGAAAGCCCGGTTTCCCGGCAGATGTCGCGGAACTTTTCCGCGCCCATGCCATACCAGTCGCTTGTTGCGGTCTGCCCTTCGGTGTAGCCCAGCTCTATGAGTTTTGAAAAGCTGTTTTTTACGTCTTCAGGGGTTTTTAAAAAGTCTCTGATGGTGAATAGCTGTAAGCCCAATTTTTCCATTTTACAATCTCCATTCTGCGCAATATTCGTCACATTTTGTCTTTTTTTCTGTCATAATCTGCAAATGTCACACAATTAATTATATTATATTACGAATTACAACGCTTGTCAAGAAACTTTCTCGAACTTTAAAAACTGTTAAAATATAAAAAGGCAGTCTCAAGCATCCGCATCATCCCCGTCTGTAAGAAGCCAGTCAATATCAGTATTCAGCACCTTTGCAAAGGTTAATAGCTCATAATCGGTAACAAACCGGGTGCCAATTTCAATCCGCGAAATGCTGTCCCGTTCCAAAATTACCCCTTCCACCTGCATTTTTGCTGCCAGGTCAGACTGCGACATTCTTCTTCTAACCCTCGCCAACCGAATTTGGTTTCCACAAATATTCTTTTTTCCATTAAAATCATAAATTTTCATACAAATCACACTCACTATATGTTAAAGTTCAGAATTTTTCTTGACTTTAACATATATCTTTTGTATAATTGTGTTAATAATCAGCAAAACGTAAATTTATTTTATATTTTGAGGGGATATCTGTGAAAAAGTTATTAATCATTAACGAAGACATTACGCTATTTGATAACGTAAAACTTTTTTTAAATCGTGCAAATGCATGCAGTTTTGCAGTAAAATATGCCTGCACTCCTTTAGAGGGCCTTGCGGCATATCACCTGTTTCTGCCAGACTTTGTTTTCATCGGCTTTTCCCTGCCCATAGCAGAAAAAATGTCTGTATTAAGACAAATGCACCGTCATAGTAAGCAAACAAAATTTGTTGTTCTCAGCCGTCATGTTTGGATGGATTTTGTGCAGGGCATAGCGGAAGGCTGTGCCGACGCATTTTTGGAACTGCCCGTCTTGGAATCAGATTTTTTTGCCTGCCTAAACAAATTGATTTTTTAAAAATTTTCTATACAGGTTTTCCGTATAAAAAAATTTTTTTGGGCAATAATGGTAGATGAAAGCCCCGCGGCAGGGGAAGAAAAAGCGCTTCTTAAAAAAGCCCGCTAAAGAAGCGATGCCATTTTACATCAGCGGGCGGAAAGGCAGAATAAATATGGAACTGAAAGGCTCAAAAACAGAACAAAATTTAATTACTGCGTTTGCCGGCGAATCTCAGGCAAGAAATAAATATGCCATGTTTGCAGGCGCGGCAAAAAAAGAGGGATATGAACAAATTGCAGGCATTTTTCAGACCACAGCGGACAATGAATATGCCCACGCGAAAATTTGGCTGAAAGAGCTGTCCGGCATTCAAGACGTAAAACAAAACCTGGCCGTTGCGGCCGCCGGGGAAAACAGCGAATGGACGCAGATGTACCCCGAGTTTGCCCAGGTTGCAAAGGAGGAGGGGTTCGACCACATCGCCTGGCTGTTTGAGCATGTAGGCGAAATTGAAAAGGAGCACGAGGAACGTTTCAAACGCACATTAGAAAACGTGGAGCAAAACAAAGTGTTCACCAAAGACGGCAACGCAATTTGGATTTGCAGGAACTGCGGATATATTCACAAAGGCCCGGCCGCGCCGGAAATTTGCCCGGTTTGTGCCCACCCCAAGGCCTATTTTGAAGTGTTTCACCAGCTTCCCTAAATCAAAAAACAGGCGGAAACGAAACGTTTCCGCCTGTTTTTTTTAAAACGGCTGATAGGTTTTCATAATTTGATGGGCAATGCGAACGCCATCTGCCGCGGCGCTCATAATACCGCCGGCATAGCCCGCCCCTTCCCCCGCAGGGAAAAGCCCTCGGACCGACACGCTTTCTAAATTTTCGTTTCGCAAAATACGCACCGGGGAGGAGGTTCGCGTCTCTATTCCGGTCAGCACCGCGCCGGGGCTGGTAAAGCCCCGGATTTTGCGTTCAAAGCGCAGCATACCGGCCTTCATAAAATCGTTTATTTGCTTCGGAAGCAGCAGGTTTAAATCAAAAAACCGGGTTCCGGGCAAAAAGCTGGGACGAACATGTTTAAACCGGGCAGAACAGCGCCCGCTTAAATAATCGCCCAAAAGCTGCACCGGGGCGCAGAAGTTCTTTCCCCCTGCGACAAACGCCGCTTCTTCCAATTTGCGCTGAAAGGCAATCCCCGAAAGCGGGTGGTCTGTACCAAAATCCGCTCCGGTAACAGACACGCAAATGGCGCTATTGGAATTTTTTCTATCTCTCGCACGCTCACTCATACCGTTGGTCACCAGCCGCCCCTGTTCGGAGGAGGCGTTCACCACACTTCCGCCGGGGCACATGCAAAAGCTGTAACAGCCCCGGTCTCCCTCTCGGTAAGAAAGCTTATAGGGTGCAGCGCCAAGCAATGGGTGCCCGGCAAACTTGCCATACATGGCGCGGTCAATGTCCTCGCGCAGATGCTCCGCCCGAAATCCCACGGAAAAGGGCTTTTGCACCATTGCAATTCCGTGGGAAAACAACATTTCATAAGTGTCTCTCGCGCTGTGGCCAATGGCCGCTACCAGCGGCCCGCAGGGAATTTCGCCGCTGCCAGCCAAGCGGACGGACGTTATTTCCCCGTTTTTCAAGACAATGTCGCTAACAGCGGCTTGAAATTGAATTTCCCCGCCTAAAGAGAGAATTTCTTCCCGAATGTTTTTTACAGCACTTTTCAGCACGTCTGTTCCTATGTGGGGCATGGCGTTATATAAAATATCTTCCGGCGCGCCGTGGCGCACAAACTCTTGTAAAATAGCTTCTAAAGAAGCGTCCCCAATGCGAGTGGTGAGCTTGCCGTCGGAAAACGTCCCCGCGCCGCCCTCGCCAAACTGCACGTTAGTAGTTTCGTTTAATGTTCCGGTTTTCCAAAACGCGTTAACCGCTGCGGTGCGCGCGTCTACATCTGCGCCGCGCTCTAACACCAGCGGGCGGTAGCCCCGCCTTGCCAGCCACAGGGCGCAGAACATGCCGCAGGGGCCAAACCCCACAATCACCGGGCGGTGTGCAAGCGCCTTTTTGCCGCACTCCGGCTCCTCCATTGCTGTTGGCGTTATTGAAATGAGCTTTTTTCCATCGCACAAAATCTCGGCTGTTGTTTCCGCTAAAATGGTATAAACAAACTGCACGCTGCCGTGGCGTGCGTCAACAGACCTGCGCAAAAGCTTCATCGATCGCAGCTCGCTTCTCTGAATATGCAAAAGCCCCTCCGCCGCCTCTAAAACCTCAGGCAGGGGGGCGTCTATGGGCATTTTTAAATTGCTTATTTTAACAAACATAGCACCTCACACAAATTCACACAAAACCGTGTTTGAAACATAAACGCCCTGTTCGGAAAACCGCAGGACGCCGCCGTCACGCACCAAAAGCCCGGCCTTTGTGAATTTTTCAATTACGTTATTGTAGCGCTCATTCATGGAAACCCCGAACCGCGCAAAAAATTCTGTTTCCGACACGCCTGCCGTTTTGCGCAGGCCTAAAATCAAAAATTCGCTCATCTGCTCCTCTTTGTCCAGAACCGTCACATCTTCACGGGCGGCGGGATTTTGAATGTAATCCAAAAGATTCGACCCGTGGCAGAACCGCGCCCCCTCAAAATAGGAGTGGGCCGCCGCTCCGCAGCCGATATATTCTTCGCAGTTCCAATATTTTAAGTTGTGCCGGGAAGAAAACCCGTCTTTTGCAAAGTTAGAAATTTCATACTGGTGAAACCCCCGCGAATTGAGCGCGTTTTTCATTTCACAATACATTAAAAACTCCGTGTCCTCCTCCGGCAACGAAACCGTTCCTGCCTGCACCTGCTCCCATAGGGGGGTGTGCTCTTCCAAAATCAGCCCATAGCAGGAAATGTGGCGAACGGGCATGGCCGCGGCAATTTCAATGCTCTCCACTGCCGACGCAACGCTTTGCCCCGGCAGGCCGAACATCAGGTCGGCGCTCAGGTTTAAAAAACCTGCCCGCGCCGCATCTTGAATGCACCGTTTCGCATCGTCTGCCGCATGTACGCGGCCAATGGCCTTTAAGCACTGTTCGTCAAAGGTCTGCACCCCAATGCTGAGCCGGTTCGCGCCGTGGGAAAGCAGCGCGCGGAATTTTGAAAAATCCGCGGTTTTCGGGTTGCACTCAATGGTGACCTCCGCGTCCTGCGCCACATGAAACGAGGAAAAAACCCCGTCTAACAGCCTGGTTAAGTTTTCCGTTTTCAGGGACGTGGGCGTTCCGCCGCCGAAATACACCGTGTCAACTTTTTCGCCGCGAAAGCTAGCAAATTCTGAAAGCAGGGCGTTTACATAATCGTCCTCTAAGCCAAAGGCGCCGCTATAGGAAACAAAGTCGCAGTAGCCGCACTTTTTCAGGCAAAAGGGAATGTGAACATATAATCCGCGCATGGCAGAAAACACCTCTTATTCGTCCAGTTTCAGCACAGACATAAACGCCTCCTGGGGCACTTCCACCGAACCCACCTGGCGCATGCGCTTTTTGCCCTCTTTCTGTTTTTCCAAAAGCTTTTTCTTTCTGGTAATATCGCCGCCGTAGCACTTGGCCAAAACGTCCTTGCGCAAGGCTTTCACGGTTTCTCGGGCAATAATTTTCGTGCCGATGGCCGCCTGAATGGGAATTTCAAACAGCTGGCGCGGAATGCTTGCCTTCAGTTTTTCCGCAATTTTCCGTCCCCGTCCGTAGGCCTTTGTGGAGTGGACAATGAACGACAGCGCGTCTACCATTTCGCCGTTGAGCAAAATGTCCAGCTTTACCAAATCCGACTGCTGATAGCCGGAAAGCTCGTAGTCAAACGAGGCATATCCCTTTGTGCGGGATTTTAAGGTATCGAAAAAGTCGTAAATAATTTCGTTTAAAGGCAGCTCATAGTGAAGCTGGGCTCGGGTGGAATCGATATACGTTGTGTTTTTATAAATACCCCGCCGCTCCTGGCACAGCTCCATAATGTTCCCGATAAATTCCGTGGGGCACATGATGTCTGCGTTCACCATAGGCTCTTCCATATATTCAATTTCGCTTCCGTCCGGCAGGTTGGAGGGATTTGAAATGTCCACCATTTCGCCGTTGGTTTTTTGCACCTTATAAATAACGCTGGGCGCGGTGGTCACCAGGTCTAAATTATATTCCCGCTCTAAACGCTCCTGAATAATTTCCATGTGTAAAAGCCCTAAAAATCCGCACCGAAAACCAAAGCCCAGCGCGGCGGAGGTTTCCGGCTCAAAGGCCAGCGACGCGTCGTTTAGCTGAAGCTTAGACAGGGCTTCTTTTAAGTCGTCATATTTTGCGCCGTCCGCCGGATAAATTCCGCAGTAAACCATGGGATTCACCTGCTTGTAGCCCGCCAGAGGCTCTTTTGCAGGTCTTGCCGCAATTGTCACCGTGTCGCCCACCCGCGTGTCGGACACGCTTTTTATCGAAGCCGTTAAATATCCCACCTCGCCGGCGGAAACCTTGCCGCTGTTTAAAAAGCCCGAAGGATTTAAAAAGCCGGCCTCCACCACGTCAAACTCCGCCCCGGTGGACATGAGCCGAATTCTGTCGCCGGCCTTCACCTCGCCGTCGAACACGCGAAAATAGATAATAACGCCTTTATATGCGTCGTAAACGCTGTCAAAAATCAAAGCTTTTAAGGGGGCGTTCGGGTCGCCGTGGGGCGCGGGAATAACTTTCACAATCTGCTCCAGCACGCTTTCAATGCCAATTCCGTTTTTGGCGGAAATTTTAGGCGCGTCCTCTGCGGGAATGCCAATTACGTTCTCAATTTCCTCAACCACCAGCTCCGGCTGCGCCGCCGGCAGGTCAATTTTGTTGATAACGGGCATAATTTCCAAGTCGTGGTCAATGGCTAAATAGGTGTTTGCTAAGGTCTGCGCCTCAATGCCCTGGGACGCGTCCACCACCAAAACCGCCCCCTCGCAGGCGGCTAAGCTGCGGGAAACCTCATAGTTAAAATCCACGTGCCCCGGGGTGTCGATGAGGTTTAAAACATAATCCTCTCCGTCAGACGCTTTGTATAACAGCCGCACCGCCCGGGCCTTAATGGTAATGCCCCGCTCGCGCTCTAAGTCCATGTTATCTAAAATCTGGTTTTCCATTTCCCGTTCGGTCATGGTGCCGGTTTTTTCCAGCAGCCTGTCCGCCAGGGTGGATTTACCGTGGTCGATATGTGCAATAATTGAAAAATTTCTGATATTTTTCTGTCTGTCCATCATTTGCTCCATTCCAATTTCATTCATTTCTTCCGCAGCATTTTTTATACTTTTTTCCGCTTCCGCAGGGGCACGGGTCGTTTCGGCCCACTTTTTTCAAAATTCTTTTGGCAGTTCCCATAAGCCGCGCCATTTCCGGCGGCGTAAAGCCCTTGTTCTTCCAAATTCTGCTGCTGTTTTTGGCCTCAATCACCAAATTGGTAAAATTCTGGCCCACGGCTTCCGGCGAAATGCCGTATTGGGGCAAAAGCCCTAAAAACGCCTGTATGGGATAATCCAGCCGCAGCATTTGCAAAAACTCGCTGCAAATGGTGAAAACCTGCGATTCGCTTTTTAAAAGCGGCCTGAAAAATGCCTTAATTTTCTCCGGGATTTCGGGCTCGTCCATATAATAAACATCCAGATATTTTAAAAACGACTCCCGGCTGGCAGGCACAAACCGGGGCTTGCCCTCTGTTTCGTGCCCTAAAATTTCTAACAGCGCAGGCACCTCGTTCCCCGCCGGAAACACAAGGTGCTCGCCATAGAGCACATACTCCCCGCCGGAACCTGCCGAAAGCAGCTCCCCGGCCTCTTTTACGTCTAACTGTTCTTCATTCTGGCTGTTAAAAATTTTGCAAAAAGTAGAGAGGGAAACAAACCCATAAAGGTTCACCGCGGCGCTTGCATACAGGTGCACCAGCGCTGCCCTGTCGTTTCCGTGAATGGGCAGCTTTTTTTCCGGCTCGTCGTCCTCGCCCTTCACCAAAAGGTCGCTGAAAAAGAACTCACCCTTGCTGCGCACTAAAATCGGTTTCTTTGTTTCCTCCTCTGAACTTTTAAGGAGCTTCACAGAAAACCGCTGCTCGTTCCCAAAATCGTAAATATAAACGAACTGGGCGCCTTTCTCCAGCTTAAAATCGCACAACCGCACCTCGTCTGTGGCGGGATTTTTGCTTTCTAAAAAGCCGGTGCAGTAGTAGCCGCAGGTATTGTCCCAGGCACAGTTATTCATAAAAAACACATGCATGTGGCCGTCGGCCAGGCCAAAAGCCTCAACTATGGCCTCGTGAAACACCGCCAAAGCTGCCTCCGCTGAAATTTTTATGTGGCGGTAACAGCCTGTTTTAAAGGACACGCTGAACGTATAAGAAAGAGCCATTGTTTTTCCCTCCGTTTCAAAATTGATATTCAAAACGTTTTCGTTTCACAAAGTAAGAGCCGTGGGTAAACCCGATTTTTTGAAGCATGTGAATGGCCTCGGGAATTCCCACGCCTAAATTTTCCGCCCTGTGGGCGTCGCTGCCGGTGGTGACAAATCTGCCGCCCAAAGCATAATACCGTTTTAAAATATCTTCATCCGGCATAAAGTGCTTCCAATCCGTGGCCATGCCGGAGGTGTTCACCTCTAAGGCTTTTCCGGTTTTTACAACAGCCGCAAGCACCTGGTCAATCAGCGGATAAAATTCTGCAATGTCAAGCCCGCGGTTTGCCCGGCCGTTAATGTAGCGCAGAGGAAACGTTAAATGTGCGATCACATCAACGTCTGCTTTCTCCGCTGTTTTTCTAAGTTCTGAATAATAAGCTTCAACAAATTTTTTTAAAAAGTCCATGTCGGCCTTTTGTGCCGACTGCAGCAAATCGGAACCAAATGTATGGTCGGGGAAAAAGGCAGAATACATTTTTGTGGAGTGAATAGAACCCAAAATACAATCCAAATCCATTTCATAATAGGGCGCCGGATCCTGCCCGCCGATAAACTGGTCTGCCAGCTCCACGCCTGCATAAACCTGAAGCCTTCCGCCAAGTTCTTCGTTCTTTCGTTTTGCCGCCGCCACAGATTGCCGTATATGTTCATAAGCGGGAAAGCCGGGCGTGTCCGGCTCGTTATGGTCTGTCACTGTAATTGCGTGCATTCCAAGGGCAAGCGCCCGGCCGCACATTTCATCCAGGGTGGATTTCCCGTCCTTAGAATAGGTGGTATGCAGATGACAGTCATAAATTTCCAAAACAGTTCACTCCTTTTTAACATTATAATCAGTATAACACAACTATACCGCTTAAATCAAGTCCAGGCAGGCACATAATTGCACAAAAACACAAGAGCTGCCCTACGCAAACAGTCAACAGTTTGCACATGGGCAGCTCCCTCGCCGTGATACGTTTTTTTGTGTTACTTCTTTCGCTTCTTCAAACCAATACACTCACATGTTTCACTTCAAATAAAACTACTTCTTCTACGGAACTTACAGTACCTCATTCGGCAAAACCACTTTTCCATTCATCAAAACAAAATCAATCATTTCAAACTAAAAAAGCTGTTTTTGTAACATTTACGTTTCACCGTCTGAATGTTTGCTCAATTTCCTTCGCACAACGCATCACGATTTATATCAGTAACGAACGCTTTCTGATATGGTATTTTCATCATCTCGTTTAAAACGGCCAATGCTTTAAACGTCCGATTTTATCATATCACCGCTTCGTTACAATCATAGTTTGTGCTGCTAAGGCTTTTTTATATCAAGAAAATTTTGTAAATTTTTTAAATGGTTAAAATACCTTTGTCCGACTCCAGCAGCATCAGAATTTTTTCCTCCCGGCCGGTTTCCGCATTGATATAAATTAAGAAATTATTTTTTCCCAAAGTGCCTTTAAGCTCATAGCAGAACACTTCACGCTTGCTGTCAAGGGGAATATAGGCTTTTGAAACCGTGTCTACAGATAGGTGTGTGCCTGCCTTTTCCCGGGCCTCCTGCTCGCTGATAATGGTCTGGGGAAATTCCCGGTCCCTGTGGCACATAATGTAGCCTAAGGACTCAAACCCCACAATTTCCCCGTTGTCTAATGCAATCTTCACCTTAATCAGATCGGGATACATGGTAGTGCCGTCTTGAAAATAAGCATAGTTCACAGTGGCCACATTGTCCGCCACGTCGTAATAGCTGCTTTTCATGTTCGGGTAGCCCCGCTGAGACAAAAACAGCTCTCCCGCCGACATGGCCTGTTCCACGCTGAGCCGTTCCTCTTTCACTTCCCTGGAGTCCAGCATCCAAAGCACCATGCCGCCCTCCTTTGTCACCTCAACGCTGATAGAGCCATTGTCTGAATTGCCGGAAAACATGTAGGTTTCTATCTGTCCGCTGCCGTCGCTTTCATATGCCACCTTTGATGCGCGCTCCTCGCCCAAAAACAGCTTGACAACACTTTCCGCGGTAAACCTGGAAATTTGTTGCTTTCCTTTTAACAGTTCCGGCTCTGTGGTCTGCAAATGCTCGGAAAACGGGCCGTCGTAAATTAAAGAGGGATATTCCTGGGGCATCGACTCAATCAGCGTCATGCCGTCTTGAAAGCTGTCTCCGTCCGCGTGCACCACAAAGGGATTCCGTATCTTTAAAGACTCCACCCGCATGGTGTTGTCGTAAACGGCGCTTTCCATTTTGGAAAATTCTTCGTTCACCGCCTCGGCATAGGCCGAAAGGCTCGCCAGGTTTTGATATTCCTCCTCCGTCACCTCACCGTTCCCAATCACTTTCCGGGACAGGTAGGACGAATAGTCCCCCACATGG
Source organism: Congzhengia minquanensis (assembly GCF_014384785.1). Lineage (NCBI taxonomy): Bacteria > Bacillati > Bacillota > Clostridia > Eubacteriales > Oscillospiraceae > Congzhengia > Congzhengia minquanensis. Next base: position 259,508 of record NZ_JACRSU010000004.1, on the reverse strand, counting down.
GACAAAAATTTCGATGTGTTGTCAAAGGAAGCGTTCTCCACCGGCATTTGCGCAAGGCAGGCCTTTGCCGCCTCCGCCTGCATATAAAGCTGGGCGGACAGGGTGGACATCTGGCCCGCATCCCTTGCCAGCATGGTTTTTTTTAGCTCCACGTCAATGTCGTTTAAATAGTCTGCCATGTCGTGGAACGACCGCATATAGGTGTTGTGCAGCTCTTCCCGCAGGCCGTCGGCCTGTTTATAGTAATAAACGCCGCCCAAAGCCACCACCGCCAAAGATACAAGGGCTATGGTCAGCACGGCATAAAAACCTTTTGATTGATTGTTTGCCTTTTTTGACATGTGTTTTCATCCTCCTATTTCGCAAATCTGTGGCTGCCAATGATTTTAATGACCTCACGGGAATAAATCCACTTGTTTGTGGTCTTTTTCGGGTTATAATAATAAATTGCGCCGCCTGTGGGGTCCCAGCCGTTCATGGCGTCGCGGCAGGCCTTGTAAACCGAAGACCCCTCGCTGATGGGCACGTTAATCTGCCCGTCCACCGTTGCGGTGAACGCCCCTTTTTGATAAATCACACCGGAGATGGTGTTGGGAAAAGACGGGTGCTTCACCCTGTTTAGAATAACAGCCGCAACAGCCACCTGGCCTGCATAGGGCTCGCCCCGTGCCTCGCCGTTTACACATCTTGCCAAAAGCTGAAGCTCATTTTTATAGTTTCCCGCCGCCATTACCTGCTCCTGCTTGCCAATGGTCACAAAAGCAACCTGCATGGTGAAAATAAGTATGAACGAAACTGCCGCCAAAATATATTTTTTCATAAAACCGTTCCTTTCCTTTTTTGGTTACAGTTATTTTCTGTAAATTCAGAAAATATATGCACGGTTTAGAAAAAAATCCCCCGCCTTCCAACGAAAGCGGGGGATGGGGTTTAAAACCCAAATAACTTCAGTGTTTTTTCAATTTCCCGGTCCCAGTAAACCCAGCTGTGGTCGCCGGGAGACTCGGCATAGGTATAGTCAAACGAAAGCGTTTCCATAAAGTTTTTAAATTTAACGTTTCCTTTATATAAATAGTCCTCCGTGCCGCACCACTGATAAAACTTGGGCTTCACAGGGCTTTGGTCTGCCAGTTCCGCCATGGTGAAAAGATCCTGCTCCTCCGGCACAAATTCGCTTCCGGCAATAAGCTCATACCGCTTTTCGTCCAGCTTTAAAAGGGGCTTCATATCAAGCGCCCCGGAAAAAGACGCGGCCCACTCATACCGGCCGGGGTTTTTAAACGCAATTCGAAACGCGCCATAGCCGCCCATGGAGGCCCCGGCAATAAACCGGCGGTCTGACGCGGGAAATGTGGCTTCAATCATGTCCGGCAGTTCCTTTGCAATATAGTCATAATAATTTAACCCATACTTTTCGTTCATATAAAAGCTTTTTCCAGCGTAGGGCATCACCACAATAATTTTCTTGTTTCTCACATACCGTCCAATGGCGGTATATTTGTCCCACGAGCGGCTCCCGCTTCCCAAGCCGTGCAAAAGATATAAAACGGGGAGCCGCTCCCCTTTTTGAATTCCCTCCGGCAGATGCAGGTTGATGTCTGTGTCGCAGGCAAGCTGTTCCGACCGGTAAGTCATTTCAATGTGTGCCATTTTGTTGCTCCTTCCAGGGTTTTAAAAAAATTATTTGTCGTTGGTCACGTCGCCGTTGTTCCACAGCGGAATTGCTTCCCCCAAATATTGGGGCTTTTGGCGGGCCATTACCTTCACCATGTCTTTGCACCGGGCAAACATCTCCCGCACCTCGCGCCGGGCCTGTCCCGCATATTGCCGCTGGTCTGAAGAGACGCCGTAAACGTCAATTCCAAGCTTGTCCCCAATGTAGAGCGCCCTGTATAAGTGGTATTTTTGCGTAACCACAATCAAGTTTTCCGCGCCGAAAATTTCTTTGGCGCGATACATGCTGTCGTAGGTGGAAAACCCGGCATGGTCCATAAAAATATCCTCCGACGGAACGCCGCACGAAACGGCATAGTCTTTCATGGCGTTCACTTCGTCATAATGCTCCCGGCCGTGGTCGCCGCTCATAACCAGTTTCGGCGCGGCGCCGTCTTTATAAAGCGCAATGCCATAGTCCAGCCTGTCCCGCAGCATGTAGCTCAGCGTGCCGTTGTCATACACCGCAGCGCCCAAAACCACAATGCAGTCGGCCTTTCCATTATTATACGCCTCCGGCGCAGGAAAAATACGGTTCTTTACCTTATTTTTCATATACACGTTCATGCCCAAAACGGCTGCCGCACAAAGCACCGCCGCGGCTATCACACAAATTGTTATGCGAAAAATTATTTTTTTCATACGCGCACCTCTTTATTTGCTTTTAAGCACAATCATCTACCATTGATCTGCTTCAAATTTCATTTATTTAATAAAGCCACGCATTCCACATGCGCTGTATGGGGGAACATGTCCACCGGCACGGCGCGGGTTAAGCGATATCCGCCGTCTGCCAAATACCGCGCGTCCCTTGCAAGCGTCGCCGGGTTGCACGAAACATACACAATGCGCTCAGGCCGTGCCGACAAAATTGCCGACAGGGTTTTTTCATCGCTGCCCTTTCGCGGCGGGTCTAAAAACACAACGTCGGGTCTGATATCCCGGCCGATTAAATCCGGCACAACCTGTTCCGCCGCCCCGCAGTAAAATTCAGCATTTTTAATGTTGTTTCTCTCTGCATTCACACCTGCGTCTAACACTGCTTCCTTCACAATTTCCACTCCAATTACCCGCTTTGCCAGCTTTGCCGCGCAGAGGGAAATGGTTCCAATGCCGCAGTAAACGTCTAAAACCGTTTTTGTGCCGTCAAGCTCTGCAAGGCTCATTGCAGTTTGATACAGCACCTGCGTCTGCACGGGATTCACCTGGAAAAAGCTGTGGGGCGAAATGGAAAAGATAAGTCCCATCAGTTCATCTTCAATGGTATCGCTGCCCCACAATGTAATATTTTTATCCCCAAGCACCAAATTATTTATTTTTTGATTTACATTTAAAACCACGCTTTTTAGGCAATATCCTGCAAATTCTGTTTCCCGCAGGGCGGAAACGAGCCTGTCCAAATGCCTGATGCGCTCTGTAAAAGAGGAGATTACCACCATAAGCGCTTTTGTATGAAATCCGGTGCGGACAAAAACCCGCCGCACGGTTCCGCACTTTTTCGCCTCGTGAAAGGGGGCGATGCATTCGTCATTTAAAAACTGCACCACGCAGGAAAGCGCCTGCATGGCAGCCTCCTCCCCGGCCAAACAGCTGTCAAGCGGCACAATGTCATGGCTTTTGGGGGCGTAAAACCCGCCCACGGCCTTGCCGCCTGCCTGTCCCACAGGGAACACCATTTTGTTGCGGTAGCAAAAGGGCCTGTCCATACCCAAAGCGTCTGAAATTTCTACCGTCTGCAAATCAAACCCGCCGATGCGGGCAAGAGCGTCGGTAACCGTCTGCTTTTTTATTGCAAGCTGCTTTTCATATTGAATGTGTGAAAGCGGGCAGCCGCCGCATGCAGACGACGCCCGGCAAAAACTTTCCTGCCGGAAAGGTGAAGGCGCAAGCACCTGAACCGCTGCCGCCGTGGCATAGGTCTTGTGTACGGTTAAAATTTTTGCCAAAACCAAATCGCCCTCGCAGGCGCCAATTACAAAAATTACAAAGTGATCTATTTTTCCAATTCCGCGCCCGTCCGGCGCGGTGTTTAATATGTTCAGCTTGATTGTGTCACCCGGCTTCAATGGCAATGCTCCTTTTAAAATGATTATGTCAAGTATATCATAACCACGCAAAAAATACAACTGAATTGTATTGACAAACCCTGCTTTTCGGTATATAATTTTATACAATATCAAATGATAAAATTAATTTCAATTGTAAATTGCTTTCGGGAGTATGATATGACTGAACAAAACGGACTTTTTATTGTGTTTGCGTTTGTGGTTGCACTGATTGTGGCCTATGCCACAACGCCGCTTTCCATTAAGCTTGCATTTAAAATCGGCGCGCTGGACGTTCCGAAGGACAACCGGCGGATGCATAAAAAACCAATTCCCAGAATTGGCGGAATTGCCATTGTCTACGGGTTCCTCATCAGCGTGTGCTGTTTTTCCAGCTTCATGGTGGACGGGGCTTTAAATAAGCCGCTCATTGGCATTTTAATCGGCTCTATGATTATTTCTGTGCTGGGCTTTTTAGACGATTTAAAACCAAAGCCGGCCCTTTTAAAATTCGTAATACAAATCGCCGCGGCCTGCATTCCGGTGCTTTTGGGCGTGCGGGTCATTGCGGTTGCAAACCCCATGAACGGCCTTTTGGTGCGCGTGCCCGAATGGCTTTCCATCGGCGGCAGCGTTTTGTGGATTGTGGGCGTTACCAACGCGGTGAACTTAATCGACGGGCTGGACGGGCTTGCCGCCGGCGTGTCTTCTATTGCCGCCGTGGCGCTTTTGTCCATTCTTTTAATGCAACACAACGCCAATGCCACCATGCTGATTTTGGCAGCCGCTTTGGCAGGCTCGTGCTTCGGCTTTCTGCCCTTTAACTTTAATCCCGCCAAAACCTTTATGGGGGACACCGGGGCAACGTTTTTAGGCTTTGTTTTAGCATGTATCTCCATTCAGGGACCCTTTAAAACCTATGTGGCTTTTGCTCTGCCGTTTTTAATTTTGGGGCTTCCGATTTTCGATACTCTGTTTGCCATTATCCGAAGGCTTTTAAAAGGCCAGGGTATTATGACGCCGGACAGAGGCCATTTGCACCACCGGCTGATTGACATGGGCTTTTCCCAGCGCTCCGCCGTGATTATACTCTACGCGCTGTCGGCAATTCTGGCAATCAGCGCCATTGTGATGTTCGTGTCGAACTTCCTGCGGGCGTTTGTTCTGTTTTTGTCCATTGTGCTGTTTGCGGTGTTCACTATGATGAGCCGCACAAATTCTGCCGATAAGCAGGAGGACGAAAGTACGGAAACCGAAAGTCCCCAGGACGCACAGCCCGGCGCTGAATGTGTGACGAAAAAGACAGAAAAATAGTTTATTTTAACGATAATCATAAAAAAGAAGGTATGCTTTTTCATATCTTCTTTTTACATTTCAAAAAGATTGATACGAAAAGAAAGGTTTAAACAACATGGAAAAGCTAAAGGTAATGACGGTTTTCGGCACCCGGCCGGAAGCGATTAAAATGGCTCCGCTGGTAAAAGTTTTGGAACAGCGGGAGGAAATTGAATCCGTTGTGTGCGTCACCGCGCAGCACAGGCAAATGTTAGACCAGGTAATGGACATTTTTAATATCCGCGCGGATTTCGACTTGGACATTATGAAATCGGGGCAAACCCTGTCCGACATAACGGCGCGGGTGATGAAAGGCATTGAAGAAACCATAAAGGCCGCCCGGCCCGACATTGTTTTGGTTCACGGCGACACCACCACTACCTTTGCCGGTGCTCTGGCCTCGTTTTACTGCCAGACCAAAATCGGCCACGTGGAGGCAGGCCTGAGGACCTACGACAAATATTCCCCTTTCCCTGAGGAGATGAACCGGTGCCTCACCACCTATCTTGCCGACCTGTATTTTGCACCTACCATTAACAACGAAAATAATTTGTTAAAAGAAAATGTGAACCCCTCTGACATATACGTCACAGGCAACACCGTGATTGACGCAATTAAACACACCGTTCAGCCAAATTACGTGTTTCACGACGACACCTTAAAACAGATTGATTTTGATAACAAACGGGTCATTTTGGTAACCGCCCACCGGCGGGAAAACCTGGGCGAGCCGCTGCAGAACATTTGCCGGGCAATTTTAAACGCGGCAAACGCCGCAGAGGACGTGGAAGTGGTTTACCCCGTGCATTTAAATCCACTTGTTCGGAACACGGCAAACGAAATTTTGGGAAACCACAGCCGCATTCATTTAATCGACCCGTTAGACGTTACTGAGCTTCACAACCTGATGGACCGGTGCTATATGGTGATGACCGACTCCGGCGGCCTGCAGGAGGAAGCTCCCTCTCTGGGCAAGCCTGTGCTGGTTTTAAGAAACGAAACCGAGCGGCCGGAGGCCGTGACCGCCGGAACGGTGAAAATTGCCGGCGTAGACGAAAACCACATCACCGACCTGGCAAAAACCCTGCTGTTTGATAAAACCGAATATGAAAAAATGTCCAAAGCCGTGAACCCCTATGGGGACGGCTTAGCGTCGGAACGCATTGCAGACGCGATTTTATACGCCTTTGGAAGAAAGGCCGAAAAACCTTCAAATTTCAGCTATTAAAGGAGCGTATGTTTATGGCGGAAGAAGACAGAATGAAAAAAATCGTTTCCATGCCCCAGCAGGAATATGAAGAGCTGCTGGCAAACCTCATTGTGAAGTATTACCGTCCTGGATTTGACGAAATTCAGTTTAACCTGCGGGACAAAAACCGCCTGAGCCTCATGCGGTTTATCGTTATGCTGAACGCAAAATTCAAGGCAACGGGCAGGGTTGTGCCCCTGCTGAAAATTGCGGCCCAAACGGCTGACATTCAGGGCGGCTTTGTGCTTGCAGATGGGACTAATACCATCGACTGCACGCTGGCAACGCTGCTGCAAAACGACGAAAGCCTTCTTCCCGTTTAACCGCGCGGTCTCTGTGCGGCAATTAGAAAAAATATAACTGGTGAAAAAAATGATATTTAAAAAACATTTACGGCCGGCGGCCATAACTGCCATCGGCTTTTTGGTTCTGATTTTATCCGGCGCATGCCTGCTTTCCCTCCCTTTCAGTGTCCGCGACGGCGTGCGCCTCTCTTTTTTAGACGCTTTTTTTACCGCCACCAGCTCTGTCTGCGTGACGGGCTTGGTGACAGTTGACCCCTTCGACACCTTCACCGGCTTCGGTCAAACCGTCATTGCCCTGCTTATTCAGGCCGGCGGCCTGGGCATTTCGTTAATCGGCGCGGCGTTTATGCTCGCTCTTCGCAAGCGCATTGGTTTAAACGAGCGGCTTTTGCTGAAAGAGTCCATCAATTTAGGCTCCTTTGAGGGCCTTTTAATGCTTTTGAAAAAAATTTTTCTTATTACCATTGCCTTTGAGCTTTCCGGCGCTGTTTTAAGCTTTTTCTCCTTTTACCCACAATATTCCTTTTGGCGCGCTGTGCAAATTTCGGTGTTTCACGGCATTTCTGCGTTTAACAACGCCGGGTTCGACATTTTGGGCGGCATGAAAAGCCTTACGGACTATTCGGAAGACGTGCTGTTGAATATCGTTACCTGCACGCTCATCTTTTTTGGCGGAATTGGTTTTTTAGTCATTCACGACCTTACCTCCGCCATAAAATTCCGCACCGTGAAAAAGCTTCGTTTTCATACAAAGGTGGCGCTTTTCATGAGCTTGGGGTTAATTCTTGCCGGCACGCTTTTGCTGAAGCTGACAGGTGATTTCACCTGGCTGGAATCACTTTTTAACAGCGTGTCTGCCAGAACGGCAGGGTTTGCCACCCATAATCTGGGCGCGTTTCCCAGCGCAGCCCTTCTGGTGATGATTGCGCTGATGTTTATCGGCGCTTCCCCCGGCGGCACCGGCGGCGGCATTAAAACCACCACGCTTTTTTGCGCATTAAGCTCCACTGGCGAGGCGGCGGGCCTGCATCCCGGCTCGTTTTTCAAATATAAAATTGCACGAAACACCATTGTCCGCTCGTCGCAAATCATCACCCTGGCTTTCACTGTGGTGATTGTGGGAACCTTTCTGCTGCTGTTTTTTGAGCCGGACATGAGCTTTTCCCAAATTCTGTTCGAGGTGGTTTCCGCTTTCGGAACGGTGGGGCTTTCCTGCGGCATTACGCCGGAGCTTTCCTCCGCCAGCAGAATTGTGTTAATTTTTATTATGTATATCGGAAGAATTGGTGTTTTAACGGTGGCCACCATGTGGCACTCGGAAGATGACAATACCTTTTCTTACCCGGAGGGCTATTTGTCCGTTGGGTAAGATAAAACGAAAGGCGGAAAAAAGATGCGCAACACAAAAAAAGATGCATCGTACGATGCGAGAAACATTAAAAACGGAAGCAAAATCCCTGTGGAATATTATTCCGACCAGCCCTATGTTGTGAAGGCAGACGACGGCGCGTGGGTGCTTGTGGTGACCACCGGGGCAGGCATGGAGGGCGACGCCGGCCAGCACGTGATTTCCATGCGCAGCACAGACTGCGGCAAAACCTGGACAGACGTAACCGACGTGGAATCCGCAAACAGCCCCGAATCCTCTTATGCGGTGCTTTATAAAACCAGTTCCGGCAGAATATACTGCTTCTATAACTTTAACGCAGACAACACAAGAAGCATTTTGGCAGACGATCCTCCCTTTGAAAACGGCGTAACCACCCGGGTAGATACGCAAGGTCATTTTGTGTTTAAATTCAGCGACGACTGCGGGCGCTCCTGGTCAAAGAACTGGTACGACATTCCCCTTGAAAATTTTCAGGTGGATTTAGAGAACCCCTACGGCGGAAAAATCAAGTTTTTCTGGAACGTAGGCAAGCCATTTTCTTATAACGGCGGGGTGTTTGTTCCCCAATATAAGGTTGGCAAATTCGGAGAAGGTTTTATGTATCATTCCGAAGGGACGCTGTTGTTTTGTCAAAACATCGAAACGGAAACAAACCCCGAAAAGCTTACCTGGGAAACGTTTCCCAAAGGCGGCAGGGGCATTCGTACAGACCGGGCGGTGAGCAATATCTCAGAGGAGCATAGCTTTGTTGTGCTGAGCGACAACAGCATTTTCTGCACCTTCCGAACGGTGACCGGCCATCCCTACTGTGCCTACAGCCGGGACGGCGGCGTGAGCTTTTCGAAACCCGAGCCCCTCACCTACGATAACGGGCGGCAGGTGAAACACCCGCGGGCGGCCAACTTCATTTGGAAGTGTGAAAACGGAAAATATTTATACTGGTATCACAACAACGGCTGCCGGTGGTATGAGGAGCGGAACCCGGCCTGGCTGTGCGGCGCGGTGGAGGCCGACTCTCCCCAAGGTAAAATTTTAAGGTTTTCCCAGCCGGAAATTGTGTTGTATGACGACGACATTAACATTCGCATTTCCTACCCCGACCTCATTGAAGCAAACGGGGAATATTACATAACCGAAACCCAAAAACAGAACGCGGCGGTGAACCACATTGATAAAAATCTGATTGAGGGCCTCTGGGCACAGTTGGAGAACGCAGGACGCGTACCAAAAAACGCTGCGACCCTTGAAAACGGCAGCGCCATGCCCTACCTGCAACCGTTCACCGTGAAAGATTTTGAGGCGGAGATCGACTGCCGCTCAAAATTCATCAACTGCGGCTTTACATTAGATTTCGACATCACGGGAGAAAACGGCATGCTGCTCTCCACCGTGGAAAACGAAAAGGGAATTGCCGTTGAACAAAAAGACGGGCAGTTGATATTCTCCATTGGCGACGGCAAGTTCTGGTGCACCAAAACGACAGGAGAAAATGCCTTATCCTCCGGCCCACACCACGTCACTATCATTGTGGACGGCGGCCCCAGAATTGTAATGTTTATAATTGACGGCGTTTTATATGACGGCGGAAACGAGCAAATGTTTGGATTCGGCTGGTTTAACCGCTATCTGTCCGACATAAATGGCGTGAAATATATAAAAATTAACAATAACGCTAATAATGTGAAGCTATATCTCAAGGCGCTGACGGTGAGTGAAGCCATCGCCTTCGCTTAACCGGCTTTTCATCAAAAAAGGAGGCTTTTTATGCCGCTGCAATTTGTGCTCGGACGGGCAGGAAGCGGAAAAAGTGAATACTGCGTGAAACAGGCGGCTCAGGCGGAGGAAAAAGGCTTGCGCACACTAATGATTGTTCCGGAACAATATTCCCATCAGGGCGAGAGCGCCTTTTTAAACGAAAAGGGCTATATTCACGACGATTTTAACGTAACCTCCTTTGGCCGCCTTGCAAAAAAACTCATTGCCGGCGCGGGCCTGAACCATAATCCCACAGACGGCGCAGGCAAAGCCATGCTGGTGTTAAGGGCCTTTAGCAGCTGCAAAAACAAGCTGGTGTTTTACCGCACAGCGGCGGACAAGCAGGGCTTAATCCGTCTATTTATGGATGCGGTTTCCGAACTGAAAAAAGGACAGGTAACGCCGGAAGCGTTGCAGGCAGCAGCAGAAAAAACAGAGGAACACCTGTTTTCGGCGCGGCTGCGCGACCTTTCTTACATCTATGAAGCATATAACAAACTCCTGTCTGAAAGCATTTCAGACAGCGACGACGATTTAACGCTGATGGCGTCTTTGTGCTTTGACAGCGACTATATTAAAAATGCAAATATTTTTATTGACGAGTTCTATCGATTTACACAAAACGAGCTGGCCTGCATTGAAGCATTTCTGGCAGTGGGCGCTTCTGTCACTGTGACCTTGACCATGCCCGGCGATCACGTGCCCCCCAACTCGGTTTTTGCAAGCGCAAACAACACGAAAAAGGCCTTAGAACGCATTGCACAAAATGCGGGTGCAAAGGTTTTGCCCCCTGTGGTGCTAAATCTTGCGCTGCGTTTTTCCTCTCCGGAGCTGTCTGTTTTGGAACAGGCCATGTCCGGCAAAAAAGCGGTTTTGAAAACAGACGCCCCCGCCGACGTTTCCCTCTATGTTGCAAAGGGCAAATATGAAGAGGTGGTATATGCAGCGGCGGCAATCAAAAAATTTGTGAAAGAAACCGGGGCAAGCTACCGCGAAATTGCTGTGATCACCGGTGACTACGACGGCTATGCCGACCTCGTCCAGTCCGTTTTCCCTCTGTATGACATTCCGGTTTTTGCCGACACGCGCCGGGATTTTTTAAACCACCCCATTGTTTTATACCTGTTTTCCCTGTTCGATTTGCTCTTGGGCATCACCACAAAGCGTGTTACGGCCTATATGAAATCGGGCTTTGCGGATATCAGCGAGGAGGAGGCGTTCCGCCTGGAAAACTATGCGTTAGCCGGCGCAGTGGAATTTGGCGACTGGCTCAGCGACGAACGCTTTCTGCGCAAAGCAAGGGGCGTTTTTGACAGTGAAGACGCGCAGACGGACGAAGCCGCATCTTGCCTGGAAGTGAAAAACCGTCTGCTGAAACCCGTTTTGCTGCTGAAAGAAACAATTACGGCAGCAAAAACCGTTGGCGGCCGCATTGCTGCTTTTCTGTCCTTTTTTGAAGCGACTCATCTGCAGGAAAAAATTGAACAGCTTATCAGCAAGTTTCAGGCAGAGGGCCTGCTGCGCCAGGCGGACGAATATACAGAAGTATATAATATTTTAACGCAAACCTTTAGCTTGATGGAAGAGTTGCTGGGAAACGAAACCATAGGCCTTTCCGGCATGCGAGCAATTTTAGAAGCCGGGCTTTCCCAAAAAAGCATTGGAGTGATTCCAACGGTTTACGACCAGGTATCGTTCGGTGATTTAAACCGCTCCGTAATCAAAAACGTCCGCGCGGCCTTTGTTATCGGCGCAAACGACGGAATATTCCCGCCCGCCCCCGCCCCCAGCGCCCTCCTGTCCGACAGCGAACGGGAATTTTTGCTTTCGCAGGGTATATCTGTGGCACCTGACGCAAAAAAACTGATCAGCGACGCAGAATTTTCGGTTTACACTGCTGTGAACATCTGCCGGGAAAAGCTGTTTGTTTCCTACCCCGTGGGGGACGATTTTGGCGGCGGCCTGCGCCCCTCTATGTTCATATCAAAATTAAAGCGCACCTTTCCCGGGCTGAAAGCTTCAAACGAGCTCAGCTTAAAAGAGCAGCGGCCGGAAACAACGGTAGCCTCCAAGCAGTCGGCCTATACCTATGTTTTAACGCATATGGACCAGCTGGGCGAAAACGACGCGGCAAAAGCCCTGTTTTCTGTTTTGATGGAGGATGAAGCTTACCGGCAGAGGCTCGAGAGGGCCCAGCGGTTCTTTAAATATACAAACACAGCCGGAAAACTTTCAAACGACACGGTTTTAAACCTTTACGGCAGCAGTTTATACGGCAGCGTTTCCCGCTTTGAGCGGTATTCTGCGTGTCCGTTTTCATTTTTCATTGAGTATGGGTTAAAGGCAAAGGAACGAAAGGTGTTAAAGGTTGAGGCGCCGGATATTGGCAGCCTGCTTCATGAAATTATTGAGCGGTTTTCCGCAGAAATGAAAAAACAAAATCTGTCTTTTCGCACCATTACGCCAGATGAGCAGCGCGAAATGACAGACGCCATTATAGAAAATTTATTCGGCACTATGTTTATTAAAAATATGTATAGCGCCGGCCGGTTGGAGGCCCTGAAAAAAAGGCTGAAAAGCCTGGTTTCAAAATCTGTTTGGGCCATTTGTGAACATGTGGCCCGGGGAGAATTTGAACCGGCGGCATTTGAAGTGAAGTTCGATAAAAACGGCGAATTGCCTCCTGTAACCGTTGCGCTGCCCGGCGGCGGCGAAGTTACCATGTCTGGCAGAATTGACCGGATTGACACCTTATCCCGCGGCGGGAAGCTCTATTTAAAGGTCATAGACTATAAATCCGGCGCAAAGGGATATTCTCTGGCGGACATTTTTAACGGCACAACCCTGCAGCTCGCCGTATATATGGCGGCCGCAGCAAAAGGAATTGCGGAAAAAACAAACGGTGACACAGAATTCGGCGGCATGTTTTATTTCCGGTTAGACGACCCGGTGTTAGACGGCACACCGGAAACCGGAGCTGACAACGCCAAGGATATAAAAGCCTTTAAAATGAGCGGTCTTTCCTCCGACGATCCGGAGGTTATCCGCGCAATCGACGGAGAAATCAGCGGCTGGTCGGCCGTAATTCCCGTTTACTTAAAGTCAGACGGAACCGTGTCCAAATCGCAGTCGAAAACCGCCAGCAGAGAACAGTTTGAAACGTTAAACCGGTATATTCATAACACGCTTATAAAAATCGGGCAGGAAATTATGGGTGGAAATGTGGATATTCGGCCTGTAAAATCTGGAAAAGCTCTCCAATGCTCTTTTTGCAAATATGTATCTGTGTGCGGATTCGACCCGAATATCCACCCGTGCCGCAGGGCCTTTGAGTTTTCATCTGACGATGAAGTGTGGAACAAAATGAATTAAAACCTCTGTGGCAACGCACCACCCCGGACCCGTTTGGCAGGTCCTATGTCAAGCCCTGTTCGGGCTTTGACACTGAAAATATCAGTGATTTAAGAACCTTTTTCCCGCCTCATTTTTTCAAGCTTTCGAAACGAATCCAACATCTGTGTCAGGTTTTCCTCTATGAACCGCGCCTCGTAATCGTCGCAATCTTTCATGAGTAAACTGATTTTTTTGATGTATGCCTGTTTGGCATTGATCATAGAATCACACAAAAGTGTGTCGGGAGAAACTTCAAGTTCGTTTGCAATATCGAGAAAAATAGGCAGGCTCACCGTGGTGTTACCCGTTTCAATGTTGCTGAGGTGTTTGCTGCTGATATGAACTTTCTCAGCCAGCAATTTTTGCGATATGTTGGCTTTCGTTCTGGCCATTTTAATTCTTCTACCGAGTGCTTTTAAAATCTAATTCCAAAATAACCACTCCCTTTTCAAAATACGACAAATATTGTATCGCAAAAATCAGAAGAATAAAATAAACTAATAAAGGTTTTTCCTTAATTAGTTCCTATTATGGAAGAATATAACAAATATAGAATTGTTACATTTATTTATATTTTATAATGTTTTAAAGCGAAATACAATACCACATAAAAATCGTGACATAAACTGTCAGAAAGGGACTGATTTTGAAGAAAAATGGTTATAAAAAAACCTGCGCAGTTCGCGCAGGTTTTTGGTCTTTTTTTACTCTTTTTCGCTCAGTTTCAGCAACATGGCAGCTGCATTTTTCCTATGAGTTTCAAGACTTGGCGTCCCCTCCTCCGGCACAAACATAATCCCTGCATAAACGTCGTCAATAAAAAACTGCATGTCTAAAAGCAGCTTACTATTTGTTAGCTTTACAGCAACCGCTTTGCCGTCACGGTAAACCAGGCTGTCACTATCAAACTGTGAAACATCAACATAGTTTTCCAGGGGTTCTAAAAAATCCTTTGATTGAAACCGATTTAAGTTCGTGCCGTCTAAAAGCACCAAATCCGACTGGGCATAGGCTATGGTGTTTTCAAACTTGCTGATGGCCAGGGAGTCCTCGTCGCTCTTCCCGCTTTCTGTAATATATAGGGCGTTGGTAGAAATCTGCTTTGTGCCGTTGCCGTCTGCATCTTCAATCACACCCTCCAGCCTGGATTGAAACTCAAACTCCTGTGTGGTGAGCGGACGGGCAAACACCGCCAGCACGCTGGCGTCTGACGGCTCCTCCACGCTGGAAAAATTTATCATTGCAATTATCACGACAAAGAAAATTACAATGCCGCCCAAAAAGGGCCATTTATAATAATACCAAAAATTTTCCAATGAAGAGAGCAAAAAGCCTTTTTCTTTTTTTTCTGCCATGAAATCCCGCCTTTTTCTAATAATATCTTTAGTATAGCAAGATTTTGCAAAATAATCAAGACCAATCTTTTCCCCCAATCATAAAAAAAGTATGAACATTGGCATATAGCGCTTGATTCACCCCTCAAACGGGCGTATAATGAAGACAAACTGATAAAAAGGAGAACTACATTTATGCTTGCAAAAAAAATCACTTCTTTTCTGCTGTGCGCGGCGCTGCTTGGCAGCGTTCCTGTGGCAATGGCGGAGGAAGACTATGCAACAAGGGGCGACGTTGCCGCCATGCTGCTTTCCGCGGCAGACGACTATAACCCTGCAGTTCAAAAAACGGATATTATAAAAGGCTATGAAGACGGCCAGCTTCACGAGGAGCGGTCCGTTACCAGGGCCGAGGCATTGGTGATGTTAAAGCGCGCCTTTGGCGAGCTTCCGCAGCCCACAGGCCACAACGCCAGAGTGGCTATTCCAATGGAGAGCTTCACCGATATTCCCGAATGGGCAAAAACCGAGCTTTCAGGCGTGTTTCAAGCAGGAATTGTGGCCGGAACTGCCCCGGGCGTTTTTTCGCCCAACCAGAACGTAACAAAAGATCAGATGGAACTGTTCATCGACAGAGTGTTTTCCCTTTACGGCACAAATTTAAAAGACGACTTTTATGCCGCGGTGAACAAGGACAAGCTAAACAGCCTGGAAATAAAACCGGGCAGAACCATCAGCGGAACGCTGTATGATTTGAACGACAAAAGTACCGAAAATGTGGATGCCATTATTAAAGAAATTATCGGCGGTACATATGAGGCCGGCAGCAAAGAACAAAAAATTGCTGACTTTTATAAAAACATCACAGACATGGAGTCGCGAAACAAGGCCGGCATCGCCCCCATTCAACCATATCTTGATTTGGTTGACTCTGCCAAAACAACAAAAGATTTAATCAACGTGCAAAACACCTTGTCACAGGAGATGTATATAACGCCGTATATGGGCTTTAACCTGTCGGTAGACTTGAAGGACAGCACGAAATATATGCCTGTATTTTACACCTTTTCTCCCAGTCTGCCCAAAGACACTTATCAAAACGGCACAGAAACGCAAAAAAACAGCTATATAAATTATTTAAAAAACCTGCTGGTTTTAGGCGGTGAACCGGAAGATAACGCAGCAGCAATGGCGCAGAAGTGCTATGACATGGAAGCGGAAATTGCCGCCTCTATGATGAACACCGAAGACGGCAACAACGTGGATAAGATATACAACGTCTTCACCATGCAGGAAATTAAGGACATGTTCCCGAACGTGGATATTGACGCGGTGTTTGAAGCGTCCGGTCTTTCCAAAGCAGACAGCTTCGTTATTTTTGACGTAGAACGCACCAAGGCGTTTGCCGGCATCTTCAGCGATAAAAACACCGAAACCTTAAAGGCATGGGCAAAAATCAGTCTGCTCTCCGGCTGGGGCGGCGCGCTGAACCAGGAATTTATCGACGCGGCCGACAAGTTTAACCAGGAATTTATGGGCACCGCAGGCAGTTATTCGCCGGAGGAGCGTGCGGCCATGACGCTGCAAAGCACCATGCCGGACTATATCGGAGAAATTTATGCAGAAAAATATTTCACGGAAGAAGCAAAGCAGGACGTGGAGAAGATGGTGCAGGACATTATATCCGTTTATAGAAAGCGGATTGAAAACCTTACTTGGATGAGCGGCGCCACAAAAGAACGCGCCCTGAAAAAGTTAGACACCATGGGCATTAAAATTGGCTATCCCGACAAATGGGAAACGTATTTAGACGGAGCGGAAATCCGATCCGCGGCAGACGGCGGAAGCTATTTTGCCAACATGTTAGAGATTGCTGCAGCCCAGCGGGAATATACCCTGTCGCTGCAAAACAAGCCTGTGGACAAAACACAGTGGATTATGTATCCCTTCACAGTGAACGCCTGCTACAGCGCAACCCAGAACGACATCACGTTCCCGGCGGCAATTCTGCAGGCGCCTATGTATGATGTAAATGCTTCCTACGAACAAAACCTGGGCGGCATTGGCTACATCATTGCCCATGAAATTACCCACGCTTTTGATAACAACGGCGCAAAGTTCGACGAAAACGGCAACGCTGCCGACTGGTGGACAGAAGAGGACTATGCGGCCTTTCAAAAGTTGTGCGACAAAATGGTAAGCTTTTACGACGCTCAGGAGGGTGTTCCCGGCATTCCCATGAACGGAACGCTCACCTTAAGTGAGAATGTTGCGGATCAGGGAGCGGCTGCCTGCATTACGGAAATTGCAGCCGGACTTGACAACCCGGACTTTAAAACCCTTTACACCAGCATGGCGAACTGCTGGGCGTCTACCGCCAGCAGAGAATATTGCCAGTTTGCGTCCCAGGCAGACGTGCACAGTACGGAAAAGCTCAGAGTGAACCGCGTGGTGGTAAATTTAGACGAATTTTATGAAGTCTTCGACATTGATGAAAACGACGGAATGTGGGTAGCTCTCGAAAACAGAGTGAAAATCTGGTAAAACATACACATTAAATAACCCCTCGTATATGAAGTGAACCCAAAAGTTTAGACTAAATTTAATATTAACTTTCTTGTGAATGAGTTTGGTATTGCTCCGGACTCATTCCTTTTAATTTCAAGGATATTCTATCATTGTATTCTGATGAAATTACTGAAATTAAATTTGCTGCATATGTTCTATATTGAATATATATAACACCATTAAGCTTAACCATACGTTGTCACGTTTTCATTAAGCGAATGGGAATATACAAATATATGCATACATATTGGCCGTTAAAACTCATCTATTATACCAAAATCTGCATATTCAAAAATACGTGCATCTTTATCAGGATTTATTGCAATTATAGTATCTGCATTTTCAATTGCTACGGTATGATGAACTGCTCCTGATATTCCTATAGCAATATATATTTTGGGGCAAACCGTTTTCCCTGTAAGACCGATTTGAGCGCTATATGGGATTTTTCCCATATCAACAAGACCACGAGAAGCGCCAAGTTCGGCATTATATTTCAATGCAATTTTTTCTAATTTATCTATTTTATTTGCAACACCTTTGCCACCGGAAACAATAATGTCGGCAAAATCAGGGGTTGTGCGAACTGTTGCCATTTGGGGCTTCGTCTTGCACTCAATTTTGGCAATTATATTTCCACCAAGAGCAGGTCGATACATATATAATCTTTCACCATCATTTTCAAGTGCAGTACAATCAGCACACAAACCTGTTTCCAAAAGCGATGCCACAATTGGTGCGTTTTTTCTACCCCATAAATCTGCACTCCAAAGAATAACATCCGGACAATCTTTTCTTGCTATTTCTGCAATTTTAAATGGATCTTTTTCATCAAGAACAATAACATTTTCTGCAATTGCAAACGCTTCTTGCTCAACTTCTTTTCCGATTGCCCATACCGATTTTAATTTTGTTTTACTCGGACTAAATTCAATACCCGATTTTTCTTTTTTAAGCAAATCATCAATTAAAGAATCTAACTCATGAAAAGAAATAAATTTACAATGTCTTTTACCTTTTTCGTTTTCAAAGGTTTTTAATACTTGGGTGGGAGATCCATTTAGCCCACATTTACTTAAATCTGCCTTCAAATCAATATTGTTCCAAAGCATGGGAGTTCCCGCTTTTGAAAATATACTCGGGAATCTAAGTTCATTTATCCTCTCTACTGTAATTAATGCAGGAAGTGTGCAAGTTTCATCTTTAATACGGGTTTTACAACTTAAAGTGTTATCGTTTAAAGAAACATCCAAAACATTTGTTATTAGATTAATATTAAGTCTTGTAGCAAGGGACGGGCCCACCTGCGCTGTATCACCATCAATGGTTTGTCTTCCGCAAATGATTAAATCATAGTCGATTTTATTTATTGCACAAGACAAAATATATGATGTTGCCAAAGTATCAGACCCTGCATAAGCACTATCTGTTATAGATATAACTTTAGCACCAAGTCTTGTTAAGCGAGTAAGTTCATTTATAGCAGATGGTGGTGCCATAGACACCACCGTTACATCATCACTAAGTCTAAGCGCTGTTTCCAACGCACAGGCATCAAATGGATTTATCTCGCCTTTGATTATTTTTGCACACACAACTATTTTCATAAATTAATCCTCATTATAAACTAATTCTAATGCCTGTTGTATTTTTTTGTATTTTTCAAAAAGTGATTTATATTTTTTATTGTTTTCAATATTTGGCACAGTTTCGAATATAGTTTCATTACATATATTTAGGGCATCTACTGCCGAATTCCATACTCCTATTGCAACACCAGCAAGCATTGCACTTCCAAAAGATGAATCAGAATATTTATTTTGAACCAATGTTATTCCAAGACTGTCGGCTAATATTTGACGCCAAAGGGCACTTTTTCCGCCACCGCCTATAACAACTGCCTTTTTATCATACTTGATACCAATATTTTTCAAAGCATCCAAACAATCCATCATAGACATACAAACACCTTCCATAACAGCTCTTGCAAAGTGTGATTTTGTATGATACGCTCTGACGCCTACGAAACTTGCACAAAGTTTTGGATTTTGATAAGGTGTAAGTTCTCCATTAAGATACGGATGAAAAACAAGACCATCCGATCCTATAGGCAGCATTTCCGCCTCATTATCTAATTCTTTGTAATCCCCGCCAAAAGTATCGCGAAACCATCTATAAGATGCGGCGCAAGCTTTTGTTGCAGTGCCAGGATACCAAAGTCCGTCAATAAAATGCGAATAATTTATAAGATTTTTGTCAGGATACGTCTTATCTGTAATGACACAAATTCTACCTGCAGTTGCAAGCTTAATCGTCATAGCTTCTTTTTCTATACCGCCTGCGGCAAAAACCTCCATAACCGTATCGGTGCTTCCGCAAATAACAGGTGTACCTTCAAAAAGTCCTGTATCTTCAGCAGCCTCTTTTGTTATTTTACCAACTAAATCCGTGGGGCTTACAATTCGAGGGAGTTTTTCTGTACCAAAATCTATAATATCGCATAATTCCTTCGACCAACACTGTTTGTTATAGTCAAAGAGCATACTACCCTCAGCCTCAATATGATCAGTTACATAATCATCTGTTAATTTATGGCGTACATAATCTTTTGCAAAACAGATTTTTTCAACATTTTCCCAAACTTCAGGTTCATTTTCCTTTATCCACATAAGCTGTGGCAGAGTCCATATTGTTCCCGGATTGTGTAAAACTTGTTTCAAAATAATATTGTAGTATTTTTCATTTAGAATTGCAACTTCTTTTTGTGTTCTTGTGTCTGTCCAATATATGCTTGGTCTTAAAACATGAAAATCCTTATCCATAACAACTGCAGTATGTGTTGCGGCATCTAGTGCAACTGCTTTAATATCCGATGGGTTGATTTTACTTTTTTCAAGAACTGCCTTGATATTTTCTTTGGTCGCAATGTACCAATCTTCAGGATTTTGCTCTACCCATCCATTTTGTGGATAATATGTATCGTATTCGTATGCGGCAGTTGCTGTAATCTCACCATTTTCGCAAAGAAGTGTGGCTTTAGATGCGCCCCCACCAAAATCAATTCCTAGTAAATACTTCATATATCCTTACCTACCTCAAAGTTTTTTCCATAAACTCCCGGAACAACGCCTCTTTTCAACAAATTGTCATTATCTTCGTGTGCGATTATCCACTTATTTTTTTTAAACATTTTTTTGTCTTTTGGTGTGTGTTCTAAATTTGTGTTTGTGCCTTTTGGCAATACAACCACCACTCCAAAGCCATCTTTTGTAACTTCACAAGGACAAAAATGCAATGTTGTGGCATAAACTTCAACAATATCACCACGTTTAAGCAAGAACGCCTTTGCATTTTCTGAATTATACCTGTCATTTTCCATTTCTGCAATATTACCTAAAAATAATATTGCATCGGTTACCGCTATATTTATTTCTGAACTTTTGTGCCATTCGAAACCATTAAGCTTTGTAGAATGACCGAAACAATAACCCACCTGAATTGGAATTTCTCCAAAATATTCCTTTTCAAGTTGTGTTTTTACTTCTAGGTTTTCAAAATCTTCTACTGAAGCAAGATATGTTGAACCCTCTTTTGGCAATTCAATTTTTTTTGCCATATCAATTATTTCACTACAGTCGCAATCAATAACTCTGCCGTAAGGCGCAAATTCTTTGTCGTGTATAGTGTGAAGTTTCATTATTTATCCCTCTATTATCATTGTATATATTCTTTCGTGCGTTTTTCCCGAACCAATTTTATTGATACCCTTTCTTTTGTTTAAAGCCAAAAGATACCCTCAAATTCACTCTTTAAAGCGTAACCATATTTAGAAAGTATATATTTTCCCCATCAAAAACATATTTGTCCTCTTTAAGACCACCATAAATAGGAAAAAGCATAGGCGCCCTTTTTGCCCAAACATCAGGGGCGCCCTGCTAAATATACTCTGTGCCATCTAACTTTTTTATGATTGAATTTCAACCTATAGTGCTTATTTCTGCCGTAAAAAGGTGCTTTTTATTGTAATTAATTGTTTAGCCATTTATGTTCCTCATCCGTAGTCATATAAAAACCTCTGATTGGTCCTGCCATAATCCAAAGCATATAACTTTTATAACCCGGAGCTGAATGGTATGGGTGATATCCTCTTGGAATTTCAACGAAATCACCTGATTTAACAGTATAAGTTTCGTCAATATCTCCTTCCATTGTATATACCTTTTGAATACCAAAGCCTTGTGGCTTTTCAAACTCGAAGTAATAAATTTCTTCAGTATTTGCTTCTGTTGGCATATTCATATCATCATGCTTGTGCGGAGGGTAGCTAGACCACTGACCGCCGTCAATCCATGCTTCACCGATATAAATTTGGTCGGCTTCAACTCTCTCATCAAGTATAAACATAGCATGTCTTTCCCAGCCTGGTTTACCTAATTTTTTACCGGTAACATCAGTAGGCTTAATTAGTGCAGGCTTATGGTCATTAGTTGATGGACATTTACAAACTGCAATAGCAACTTCACCACAAGCAGTAATTGTAAAATCTGTATTTCTTGGGACATATACACACGTTGCATTTCCCTCAAAAACAGTTTCACGCTCGCCAACATTTTCGTACTTGAATGTTGCACCTTCAACTGTACATTTGCCATTTAAAATAAGTAAACCATACTCTTTGTCGGCTTCACTATAGATTTTTTTATCACCCTTTGTTAATTTTACCATGTCAATTTCAATATTTTTGCATGGGCTATTATCTTTTGTAACTATTTCAGATTTACCATATTTTTTATTCCATGTTTTCTTCAAATTCATTACATCCACGCTCCTTTAAAAATTTTTTAACTTCATCTAAAGTAGGTATTGATGCTCTTGAGCCTACCTTTGTACACTTAAGTGCAGATACGGCACTAGAAAAAACACATGCTTTTTTATAATTATAACCTATACTGACCGCAAAAGCAAATGCACCGTGAAATACATCTCCAGAGCCGTTTGAATCCACAGCATCAACTAAAAACGCAGGATATTTTGCAATTTCTTTACCATCATAAATAATTCCGCCATTTTTACCTTGTGTTATAACTACAACTTCAGGTGAATATTTTTTATACAATACTATAGCCGCTTCATCTGCAGTTTTTTTGTCTGTGTGCCCTAATGCAAATTCTTCCGACGGGATTAAAATATCTGCATATGGCAACAATCTTTCTACACCATCATACAATCCACCTGCATCATACAAAACCTTTGTATCTGATTGATTTGCAAGTTTTGCACCCTCAATTGCAGATTCCATTTCGTTTCCGTCAACCATAAGAATTTCAGCATCACAAATAACCTGTTTTTGTTTTTCGGAAAGTTCCAAAGCGGGAAGATTTCCTTTATTAAAAACACAAGTTCGTGATGCTTTTTTTGTATTTAACAATATATATGAGGAAAAAGACGAATATCCTTTTTTGACATCAACATATTCGTCTGTCATACCATATTTTTTCATATCTTCTAATAAAAACTTACCTGCATTATCATCGGACAATACACCAATAAAAGCAGATGAACCCCCAAGCTTGCTTGCGGTAACAAGTCCTGTTGCACAAGGACCGCCACCGCTTACGCAAGTTGAATTTGCTCTCATTTTAGTATCTTCTGCAGGAAATTCAGGTAAAGTGATTAATGTATCATATACATTAGCGCCTATTCCTACAATCTTAATCATATTCTATTCTCCGCACCCAAAAGTTTAATTTTTTTAATTGCAAACTCTTTTACATTCTCTATTGCATCCTTCATAAATAGATCTATTGCATATACATCCCTTGATGTTTCAAAAACTTTATCTAAGAAAGAAAAACAAATGTCTGTACCAAAGTTGATTTTTCTGATACCTGCTTTGATGGAAGCTTTAATTTCTTCATCAGGAATACCACTGCCGCCATGTAAAACAAGGGATGCGTCAACTGCATCGTGAATTTCTGCAATTCTGTCTATTGCAATCCTTGGAGCCTTCTTATATCTGCCGTGAGCCGTACCAACTGCAATTGCAAGTGCAACAACACCTGTGTTTTCAACAAAAGTTTTTGCTTCTTCAACAGTTGTGTACTCGGTAGTCTGTTCATCGCCATTTGCAGCAGTACCTACATGACCAATTTCACCTTCAACCTCTACTCCAACTGCTTTACAAAGTTCTACAACAGACTTTGTTGCTGCTACATTTTCCTCAAATGGAAGAAGTGATTTATCAATCATAATTCCTGTTGCACCAAATCTGAGTGAACGTACAACAGCTTCTTCGCTTGCACCATGGTCTAGATGGAAACAAACAGGAACGCTTGCCTTTTCTGCTGCAGCCAAAACAATTGGAGCAAGATAATAGCCTTCCTCGTTCGTTACAAGTCTTGAATAATTTTGAATAATAACAGGGGCTTTTGTTTCTTCTGCAGCTTTAATAATACCCATTACTGTCTCCATATTATATACATTAAATGCAGGAATTGCAAAATTGCCTTTTTCCGCTAAATCTAAAACATATTTAAGATTTACAAGCACTGTAAAACAACCTCCTCAATTTTTAAAAGCTCCATACCTTCAGGCTTCGTTCTTGACAAATATTCATATTCTGCAGTAGAGGCAGTAACTAAAGTTTTTGTGTTCATATTTTTGGCATTACTCCATCTGTTAGACGCAATTTTTTCAATTACATCATTCATATATTCACCCATAATAAGCTGACCTGCTAAAACGGTGTGTTCTCTGTTTAATAACATTTCATTTACAGTTCCGCAAGCAGATAAAATTTTACGGATTGGCTGTGTTTCTTCCAAATCTCTTGCAAGATATGGACTATCTTGAGGAGTATATGACTTGCCATTATTTTTAATTTTTAATGCGCCGTTCTCAATAAGCTCTGCCACATATGAAGTAAATGTCTTAACCTCTGCCTTTACATCAATGCCCCATTCCTTGTATTCGCGAAGTATTACATCAGCATCATAAGGGTCGTAGCAGATAACAGTTTTATAGGAAGAAAGGATTTTTGTACATTCCTCCATCATAGATTTTGTTTCATTAGCAGCACCTACTAAAAAGTTCATTGACGCACCACTGTTAGGCTCATTTTCAAGTAAAGCAAATTTTACTCCTGCTTTCTGTAACAGTTCAACTGCAGCTTTAGCACAGCCTTTAGCACGAGTATCCTCCCCTAAGAAGAACAATGTATCCTTATCTTCAAAAACAGGAATATTTGGATTCTTTTCTGCACCGTAAATACTTCCCTTTTCGGTAAGGTTATTTATCATTTTTAATACATATTCAGGAAGTTTTCCATCTAGAGCCGCACCAAGTCTTGCTTCTTTAGCAAACATTACTGGGTCCCAACCTGTTACGCAGTCTGTCATACAACCGCCACAAAGTGTACATTCATAAACATTGTTAATAATATCTTCTGAATATTCAACAGCTCCACGGGCAACAAGTGATAACCCTAATGCTCTTGCTCTTGCTGTGTTTCTTTCTAATCCTGTTGCATTACCTA
This sequence comes from Congzhengia minquanensis, assembly GCF_014384785.1. Taxonomy (NCBI): domain Bacteria; kingdom Bacillati; phylum Bacillota; class Clostridia; order Eubacteriales; family Oscillospiraceae; genus Congzhengia; species Congzhengia minquanensis. The sequence goes on along the minus strand of NZ_JACRSU010000004.1, from coordinate 234,887 downwards.
CGGGACACACATGGTGGCACATCCAGCAGAAACGACAACTATCTATATGTTCTTTTGCTTTTTGCGAAAAATTCATTATAGTTACCTCCTTAAAGTCCAAGCTTGAATGGATTCATAATACCATTTGGGTCAAGTTGTTTCTTAATTCCTTCAAACACCTGCATCGCAGGTCCATACTGTTCTTTCATAAGTCTGCCGAGTTTGATGCCTACACCGTGGTGGTCGTTTACAACACCACCGTTAGCAAGTGCAGTTCTTACACCGCAGTTCCAAATTGCTTGATGAAGTCTAAAAGCTTCGTGTGGGTCTTGAGGAACTTTATCGCCATCAACAATAAATCTGTCATAAATCATACAACCCCACTCATACCAGTGTGAGAAATGGGCGATAAATTTAGCTTGTGGGAAGTTTGTTTCAATTGCTTCCTTCATCGCCCAGTAAATCTTTTCTATCTTATCATAAGGTGCGATTGTATCCATTGTGCCAAAGCATTGCGGAATATCCATCATATGACCTGGGTAGAAGAATGTAATCTTTTCTTTCCACCATTTTTCACCGTACTCTGAGCCTAAATCTTCTGCTCCGTATTTTGCGAAAGTTTCAAGCAAAATCTTCATTTCAAGATCTGCCATTTCTTTAACGCCCTCAATTGCAATATTCATAAATGCACCTTTCTTTTCAACTCCGACAATTTTCTTGATTAAAGATGCAGTTTCTGCTTCGTCATAAAGACGCATAACTGATGGCTTGAACTTTTGCAATAATTCTCTTCCTGAATTAAAAGCATCTGTCATATTATGGAACAAAAATCCTCTAAACTGTCTTGATTCAGGTTGTTCATAAATTCTCATTTGAGCCTTTGTCATAACACCAAGTGTACCCTCTGAACCGATAAATATTTGGTTCAAATCAGGACCTGCTGCATGTTTTGGAGCAGGTGATGTTTCAATGATGTCACCATTTGGCAAAACAACCTCCATCTGAAGTACCATATCATCAATTTTTCCGTATTTAGTTGATGATACACCAATTCCACGATGAGCCAAAAATCCACCAACTGTTGAACATGTAAGGGAAGATGGATAATGCATTGTTGCATAGCCTTTTTCGTTTGCGGCATATTCAAGATGCTTATAGATAGCACCTGTGCCACATTCTATGTACATACCCTGTTCATTCACATCATAAATTTTATTCATTCTCTTTGTGTCTAATACAATACCACCACAAACCGGAACAGCGCCACCTTGTGTGCCACCACCAGCGCCCCATGTTGTAACAGGGATTTTATAGTAATTTGCGATTTTTAATACTGCAGAAACTTCTTTTGCATCCTTTGGCGCAACTATAAAGTCGCCTTCAGGCATTCTTAAGCCTCTATCTGCCCACATTCTTGAAAGCCAGAAATAGTCAACACTATGTGCGAGTTTATCAATTGTTCTTGTAGAACAGTTTTCTCTTCCGACTGCATCCTCAAGTTCGGTTGCAACTACATCAAATAAAAAGTCTGTCATTTTTTAATCCTTCTTTCTTTATATTATTCCTCTATCGGGTCAAAATCAAGTTCGGGAACGTATTTACAAAACTCCCTCAAAATTTCACTATAATTACCATAAGCTTCAACCATATGATGAATATATGGGCCATTTATTAGTTTTTTCTCAATTTTCGATAAGTCCTTAAATTCTGCCCACATATATGTGCCGAATGTATTAGGACCCTCTGTTGTATGATATTCGCCACCGAGCAATGTATAGCGACCATGGTCTGCCTGAAACCTTGCAATTGTATATTTGCCATCTTTCGCTCTAAAGCTGGGTTTTGTGTTAAATAATATAGCCTTTTCGTCATCTCTTTTTGTTGAGTAGGGGAATGGACCGCAATGCCATAAAAGCTCTGCGTTTTTATTCCCGGGGTGCCTTGTTGTAAATTCACCAAAGGTTGCAGCAACCTTTCCTCTTGATGCACAAGTTAAAAGTGCTGCTGTAATTGCTCCATAAATATCAGATTCACACGCAACAATATATCCCATATCATAGAGGATGCTCATAGCAAGGCAAGGATTTGCGCCCATTGCCATAGGCATTGCCGTCCAACACTCCGATGCCATTACATCGGAATCAGTTTCTTCAAAAATTTCTATATACATATTAACAAATGCAAGCATTTTTGTAAGAAGAGCATCGTCAAGCCCGTCAACATCATATTTTTCCTTCAAATCTGCAAGGGAGAACTTAAGCTTGTCTTGCTTTGTTTCCATAATTTCGTTAAAATGCTTTTCGGCAACAGCCATATTAACAGTCTGCATATTAAGACCGAACTTTTCCATCAGCTCAAGCTCGTTATACATAACGCTCTTAAATGGATTAAGTCTTGTACCAACTTGTGTAATTCTCATTTCTTTAAAGTTTTTAATCATTGTAACTACTGATAAAAATTGATGAAGTCCATCTTTAAATATATCATCTTCAACCTCACAATTTTCTATATAACTAAACGGAACACCATAACGCCTTAACTGCTTACTGATTGCAAACAAACCGCACTGACAGTCTGTGTATCTCTGTCCATCAGGCTCAAAGACCATATCTTGAGGTCCCCACAAAAGAACGGGGAGTCCCATCTTCTTCGCAATTTGGCCACAAACCTCTTCATTTCCGAAATTACAATTAATAATAAATATGGCATCCACTTTTTGTTCTCTTAAGTACTCACAAACTCTATCACAATCAAAGTTCTTATACACAACTCCCAAGTCATTGAGCCATTCCAAATCACAAAACTCGGTAATTTCATCAGAAAAATTGTTCTTGATATATTCTAAAACTTTGTTTTTATTTTCTACACCTTTTGCAGGTTCAAAAATACCTTTGCGAGTAGAAAAATCAAACAAATCACGCACATCAGGAATCAATCCGATTTTCACTTTAAAATCCAACATTTTAACACTCTCCTTTTAATTTGAAAAATATTTCCATAAACTTTTTTATGTTTTAAATAAATTCTATCATATATGAAAATAATTTTCAATAGTTTCTGAAAATATTTTTCAATATTTTTTTTCAAACGGTTTATCATTGACATTTTTTTGTTTTTTTGATATACTAAAAATGAAAATAATTTTCAAGATTCCTACAAGGAGACTATTATGGACTTTATTACGCTTGTGGAAAACGGAGTTATTTCTCTTGATGCTTGTGATTCAAAATATGTTTCGGATTTTTATGAAAATTGTACTGTTTTAGAATTACTTAAAATCTACTCTCAGCCTCATGGATTATAAACTGCATAAATACAATCACTGCATGTTAAGTAAAATATTCGAAAATATAACAATGGAACTTCAAAAAATGTGTTAAATTGCTCTTGGATATAATGCGAGGTAATTATGAATAAAACAACATTACAGATAAAAATGCTATATGATAAAATGGGTGGTGCGGAAAAGAGAGTCGCCGACTGGCTTATAAAAAATCCTGGAAAAATTATATCATTGTCTATAAGTGAATTGGCTGAAGAGTGCAAATGTGGAGAGGCTACGCTTGTACGATTTGCACGAAGACTTGGGTTTAGTGGCTATCAGGAATTGAAAATTTCATTTGCTCGAGAAGAGGGCAGTACAAAAATAGCCGACGGAATTTCAAAGGAAGACTCCTGTATCGAAATATTCGAAAAGGTTTCTAATGATATATACTGTTCTCTTGAAATGACAAAAAAAAGCCTTGATTCAGAATCTCTTGAAACTGCAGCTAAAATGATTATGAACGCAAATAAGATTGTCATATATGGTCTTGGGAATTCTTCGGCAGTGGCTTTGGATTTTCAACATAAACTTATGCGATTAGGTTATAATGCAATTGCCTTTAGTGATAATCATATGCAGTCAATCAGCGCTTCTCATCTTACGAAAAAAGATGTTGTGATTGGAATCTCCCACTCAGGTTCATCAAAAGATATTGTAGATGCATTAAAAATCGCAAAAGAAAATGGTGCTTTTTCTATTTCTATCACCAACAACGGAAAATCTCCAATAGTGAAGCAAAGCGATGTTGCGCTTTATACTGCTTCCAATGAAACGAAATACAGTATTTTAGGGCTTAATTCAAGAATAGCACAGCTTGCGATTATCAATGCAATTTATTATTACATATCTTGTCAAGATAAAAAAGCATTCAATACAATAAAAACGACAGAGGAATCCTTGCAAAACAAAAAGTTTTAACCATTTGGGATTGTCTCGTTATTTACAAAAACAGACTGTGAGAACTATGTTATACGCATTTCTCACAGTCTGCTTTCTATCTGCACCTTCCATATAAAGGCGCTTATAAATTACTTTCATTCATTATTTGAGCTGTTGTAATCATCTGTAAATACATCGGATTTAGGCCACGGAGCAGTTTCTCCGGTTGTATTCTCATATTCCTTGTACGTTGCCTTTCGACCCCTTTTTGTGTGATAATTCAAAGAGCCGTGTCCGATTGCTTCCTCATAATGTCTGCAAATAAGTAACCATATTCTTCTTCCTTGTATATACCCTGTTTAACACAGAGCAGCATAGCACCAAACAAATAAAATACATAGGACTGATTAGTGAAAGAAATATGCGCTTTTTTCCACGCCGAATATATCCTTTCATAATCAAAAAGATACGACTTTTATATTAATATCACTTTTATCCAATTTTCGCAAAGTGCCGAAAAGCCTTATTTTATGGGCGTTTTAGAAGATGGTAAATATTTAATTCGTTCGTAAAGATTTTACAGAAGGGACGACGTGAAAGTATATATTATAATAGTTCGGTGAAATTATATCCACTATGAATTTGTAAAATGATTAGATACCATTGATACAGAACTTCCGCTCCAAAAAGTCAAATGTATTTGTACACCTGACATACAAAAAGAACACTATCGCCCATATAAAAGCAATAGTGTTCTAATTTTTTTACTATATCATGGCTCGTCATTTGTCGTAATTCTGTCGTAAAACATAAAGACAAACTGCTTTAAAACCCCTGAAACACTGTGTTTAAGCCACTTTACTTATCCAAAGGCTTCATTGTCGGAAACAAAAGCACGTCACGAATGGAGTTTTCCCCGGTTAAAATCATAACCAAACGGTCAATTCCAATGCCCAAACCGCCGGTGGGCGGCATGCCATATTCCAGCGCCGTAACAAAATCGTCGTCCATCATGCTGGCCTCGTCGTCCCCCGCGTCACGCTTGGCAACCTGCGCCATAAAGCGTTCTTTCTGGTCTATGGGGTCGTTCAATTCGGAAAATGCGTTTGCACATTCCCTGCCGCAAATAAACAGCTCAAACCGTTCCGTATACCGGCTGTCCCCCGGGCATTTTTTCGCCAAGGGTGAAATTTCAACCGGGTGCCCAGTTAAAAAGGTGGGCTGAACGAGCTTGTCCTCAACAAATTCGTCGAAGAACAAATTCAAAATATCTCCCTTCAGGTGGTGAGGCTCAAACTGAATGTGGTGCTCTTTGGCAACCTTGCGGGCTTCCTCTAACGTTTCAATTTCATTAAAGTCTACGCCAGCATATTTTTTTACAGCGTCCACCATGGAAATGCGCTCAAAGGGCTTTGAAAAGTCCAGCGTCGCGCCGTCATATTCCACCACGCCGGTGCCCAAAACGGCCTGGGCCACATGGCGGTATAGGTCTTCCGTTAAATTCATAATATGCTCATAGTCGGTATAGGCCTCATAAAGCTCTAACAGCGTAAACTCGGGATTGTGCTTTGTGTCCATGCCCTCGTTGCGGAACACCCTGCCGATTTCATACACCTTTTCAAACCCGCCTACAATCAGCCGCTTTAAATGCAGCTCCAGGGCAATTCTCATGTAAAGGTCAATGTCCAGCGTGTTGTGGTGCGTGATGAACGGCCGCGCCGCTGCGCCGCCCGGAATGGTGTGCAGCACCGGCGTTTCCACTTCCATAAAACCCAAATTATCTAAGAAATTTCGAATTTCTTTAATAATCTGTGTGCGCTTTAAAAATGTCTGTCTGGACCTTTCGTTCATAATCAGGTCCACATAGCGCTGCCTGTATCTTAAATCTGTGTCTGTCATGCCATGAAATTTCTCCGGCAGGGGCAAAAGTGATTTGGAAAGCAGCGTATATTCCGAAACCCGCACCGAAACCTGGCCGGTTTTGGTTTTAAACACCTCTCCCTTTGCGCCCACAATGTCGCCGATGTCAAGCTTTTTATAGGCGGCGTAAGACGCTTCACCCAACACGTCTAACTTTACAAAAAGCTGAATTTTTCCGGAAACGTCCTGCAAATCGCAGAACATTACCTTTCCCATGCCGCGTTTTGACATAAGCCGCCCGGCAACGGACACAACTTCGCCCTCCATAGATTCGAAATTGTTTTCAATATCAGCACAATAGTGCGTTTTATCAAATTTCACCTGTTCAAAGGGATTTTTCCCCTCATTCACCAGCTCGGTCAGCTTGTCCCGCCGGATTTGCAAAAGTTCACTCAGCTCCGGCACTGAATTATTTTCCTGTGACATGGTATTCCTCCTAAAATTATGTATATATCAAATATTATACTACAGTTTTATTGTTTACACAATAATTTTTTTATTTTTCTTGAAGTTATTGACTTTTTGAAACGATTGCTATAAAATAAATGAAACTTCATTAAGCATGAAAAGGAGAGAAAAGTTATGTACAATTTCAGCAACGTGACAACCCTTTATATTTCGGCTGAAAACGGCTCAGATATTAACATGGGCTTTCTGCCGGAGGAAGACGGTTTGGGCAACGGCCCCTTACAAACCTTTAAATTTGCGCTGATGCAAATTGCAAACCTGCGCCGGGTGGGAATGTTACAACCCATCACCTTAAAAATAATGGACAGCGAGGTGTTCGTGCCCGAAACCATTGTGATCGACGAATCGGTCTGCGGACTAACCATTGAGCCTTACGACATGGAAAAACGCACCACCATCACGGGCAGCAAAAAGCTCACCGGGTTTTACGAATCGGAGTTTAACGGCCACAAGTGCTTTGCGGTGAACATTCCCGAGGTGAAAGAGGGCAAATGGTCTTTTGCCGATTTATATGTTGACGGCGAACGCGCACAGCTTCCCAGATACCCGGAAACAGGCCACATCATTCCAAAGCAAGTGGAAGTGAAAACAAAGGTTTTGCACGAAGGCTCTAAATGGTTCATTGCCAACGACGGCGATTTGGACGGCATTCAGAATGTGGAGGACTGCTATTTAAGTTTCACCCATTTCTGGGTTGACGAGCACACCCCTATTGAAAGCTTTGACAGAAAAACCAACAAGGTTACGTTAAAATACCGCTCCGGCTACCACTGCTACAGCGAATCTCCGGAAGATTCCAGCACCATGGAATATTATTTAGAAAACGTACCGGAAAAATTCTCTAAGCCCAACCAGTGGTTTTTAGATAAAAAAGAAGGCATTTTATATTACATTCCGAAAAACAACAGTCAGACCGTTGATAACATTTCCGTCTATGCACCGGTTATTTCCATGCTGGTAGACATACACGGCGACGCAGAAAACGGCAAAAAGGCAAACAATATCCGGCTTCGCAATTTAGACTTCCGCTACACCGACGGCGGCTATTACAGCGACCAGATTTTAGACACCGCCACCATGCACACCGAAAATGTTGAACCCAAAGCAACAGACGGTCAGTCTGCCAACAAAGCGCCGGGAACCATTCGCTTTATCGGCGCTCACGGCTGCTTCATGGAAAACTGCTCGGTGAAAAATTTCGGCCACTACGGCGTATCCATTGAAGACGGCTGCGACAACATTCACATTTTAGGCAACACGTTCTACGACGGCGGCGCAGGCGGCATTAAAATTAACGGCGCAGATGCGGAAGGCGAAGCATTTAACCTTACATACGGCAACGAAATTTCCGACAACGAAATTTCGTTCTGCGGCCGGAAATATTTTGCAGGCTGCGGCGTATTGCTGATGCACTCCTTTGAAAACACCGTTTCCCACAACGACATTCACGACCTGTTCTACAGCGGAATTTCTGTGGGCTGGGTTTGGGGTTACAAGCCTACGGTGTGCCGCGACAATATCATTGAAAAGAACCACATCTATAACCTGGGCGACGGTTTGCTTTCCGACATGGGCGGCATTTACCTTTTGGGCTACCAGCCGGGCACCATTGTCCGCGGAAACCTCATTCACGACGTAAACGCCCGCCACTACGGCGGCTGGGGCATTTACACCGACGAGGGCTCAAGCTACATCACCGTTGAAAACAACATTTGCTACAACTTCTCAAACAATGCTTACCACCAGCATTTCGGAAGCATGAACACCGTGAGAAATAACATTTTTGCCTTTTCCACTGACGGAATTCTCCGTGTCAGCAGACCAGAAATGCACCTTAGCATTATTTTTGAGCGCAACATTGTGGTGGCAGACAATTCGCCCATGTATGCGGTGAACTATCACGGCCAGTTTAACCATGCCATTGCCGGCTCGAAAAACGTGTTCTACGACTATGGCCGCGACAAGACCTATCTCATGGAGAGCGACACGGTTCAGGCGGAGCTGCCGGAATTTTCGGCAAAACACAACATGGATTGCGACTCGGTTGTGGCAAACCCGCTGTTTAAAGATGTAGATAACCGTGACTTTACGTTGTCACCCAATTCCCCTGCCATCAAACTGGGCTTTGTTCCTTTTAATTTAAACGATGCAGGCGTAAGAAAATAAGATACCGTGTAAAACAGCTTTATTTATAAAACAGAAAGGGGTACATGATATGTCAGACGAAATGAAAAATCAGGTTGATCCGGACCAGAAAGTCACAGACGCTGCTGTGACACCTGCGGAAAACACATCCCCTGCAGATACACAAGCAGAACAGACGCCCGTCTCCCCAGCGCCCGAAACTGCGCCACAGCCGGAGACACCTCAAGAGGCGGAATCCCTCCAAAAATTCTGCCCACAGTGCGGTGCCCCCCTTGCGCCGGACGGAACTTGCTCCACATGCACAAAGGCAGGAAAAAAATCAGGTAAAAAAACCGCGGCGATTGTAATTGCAGCGGTGGTGTGCCTGGCGGTTCTGGCAGCTGCGGGGCTGTTCGCGGCAAAAAAATATCTGGGAAAAGGCGACGAGCAAATTACCTTGTTTCGTCAGGGACTTCTTCCGGTGAAGGTAGGCGAACAGTGGGGTTACATTGACCAAAACAACAATTTTGCCATCAATCCCCAATTCGATTCTGCGTTCGGCTTTGGGGACAACGGCCTGGCATTGGCAAAAAACGGCGAAAAGTACGGTTTCATCGACAAAAAGGGTAATTTTGTTATCAATCCACAATTTGAGGATGCGAACGGCTTCGATGAACACGGATTGGCAGCAGCGAAAAGCAACGGCAAATGGGGATTGATTGACCAAAAAGGAAACTTTGTCATCAATCCACAATTCGATTCTTCGTTCTACTTTGCAGACAACGGCCTGGCAGCAGTAAAAAGCGGCGAAAAATACGGATACATCGACAAAAAGGGTAATTACGTCATTAATCCCCAATTCAGTTATGCGTCCGACTTTATGGACAGCGACCTGGCGGCAGTAAAAAGCGGCGAAAAATACGGATACATCGACAAAAAGGGCAAATTTGTCATCAATCCCCAATTCGATTATGCGTCCTACTTTGCGGACAACGGCTTGGCGGCAGTAGAAAGCGGCGAAAAATATGGATACATCGACAAAAAGGGTAATTACGTCATCAATCCCCAATTCGATTATGCGTTCTACTTTGCAGACAACGGCCTGGCGGTTGTAAAAAACGACGAAAAATACGGCTATATCGACAAAAAGGGCAATTATGTCATCAACCTGCAGTTTGATTCTGCGTCAACCTTTGATGACAGCGGTATGGCGCTGGTCAAAAACAGTGACCAATTCGGCTTTATCGACAAAAAAGGTAATTACGTCATCAATCCGCAGTTTGATGATGTGCATGAATACTCCAGTTACGACAAAGATTTAATCGCCGTGGAAACCGGAGACAAATATGGCTGCATTGACAGAAAGGGAAACCAGGTAATTTCCGGTAAGGACTACATTTACCAGATTTATCCCGACGGCATTATCTTTGCGCAAGGCAAAAAAGCAGGCGTTCTTAAAAAAGACGGCACGGTGCTTATCAATTGCAGTTACGACGGAGTCGGCTCATATGATTCGGAAAAATTCTGCACAAATGACGATTGTTACAACTACAAATCAGCCGATTCGCTCTATTGCTACACACACAAACCCAAAACCTCATCTTCATCCTCATACTCCACAATGCCCTACTGCGACTTTTATGGTTGCCTCAACCGCGTGGAATACAGCTGGAATGACTATTGCACAGAGCTCAGCTTTATGGAAGACTAAGCTCTGCCGACTAAGCTCCTCTGCAAAAGACAGCACAGAAACTGTGCTGTCTTTTTTTATGCTCAAATGCCCGTAAATTTTTCTTTACAAACTAAATTGGTTGTGATATAATAATTTGCGTTGGCCCCCATAGTTAAATGGATATAACAGCCCCCTCCTAAGGGGCAGTTATAGGTTCGATTCCTATTGGGGGTGCCACGCCGGGACGGACTTTGCTCCGTTCCGATTTTTTTATAAAAAATAAATCCCGGCAAAGCTTTTCACTTGCTGGGATTTATGCTTAGTTATTTAGCGAATAACCGAAAAATGACAGCCAGAACGGGCCGCCGCTTTAATGTAAGCTGATAATTGATCCGCCTTTACGGTGGAGCAAACAGGCTTTTTCCAGGTTTTATTCATGATGTCTTTCCCCCTTTCGTGTCATCTTTCTGAATATCTACTTAAAACGCCAATGATGGCGCTAAAGTACTTTCTGTTTAGGCCGTAAAGAATGGTTTTTCCCTCATTCCGCGTTTTTACAAGCCCAATTCTCGTCAGCATGGTAATGTGATGATAGGCCGTAGAGCCGGAGAAGCTAAAAATCTTTTCCAAATCCTTGCAGGTAACTTCCTCCCGTTCCAACAGTAACTCCAAAATTTTAACACGGCTTTCTTCACATAGCGCATTGCCGAAATCCAATAAACTTAAATCCGTCTTGTTCTTTACAAAATCTAAGATAGAAAGATAGTCGTAACCAAGAAGATAAACAACACCTTCCCGCACACCAAAAAAATTAAGGCTGAATTTATTTATGAGACAATAGGAAACATATAATGACTCTTGATTGTTTTTTTTTATAAATTTTAAATCATCTAAGCCTTTTAATTTTTTGCTTAAAATTTCAAACGTAGTCTGATTGTAAACGTCAAGAATTTTCTGATAATTCTTTTCATAATATTGAGAAAGCATAAATTCTTTTGCAATCAGCTCAAAATGCAGCGTTCGAACATATGGTTCCGGGTGAATAAAAAATTCATACAGCTTGCTTTTTACCTCAGTGGAATAGTGCGATGTTTTTATCAGCGAAAATAGTTCCAACGTAGAGTTCATGCACGCATCAATCTTCTCGTCGGAAATTTCGTAAAAATAAAATCGAATCAGAGCGCGAAGCAGCTGGTCACTGTCTGTCAGTTCTTTCTGAATCAGTTTAAAGTTATAGGTTGTCGTGAACTGTTCTTTATATGGATTAAAATATTGTGTTGCAAAAAAACAGCGTCCGTTTTCAATGGCATGAAAAAAAACATATAAATCATCCGGAATGTCAGAAAATTTTTCCAGAATGTCGTTAAAAAATTTTACATCAGCTTGTTTTCCACTGTTTTCAAGCATATTAATATAATATTGTTTATTAAATCTAAGATAAAATATAAAAAGCAGGTCATAAATATAACCCGGTTCTTTTAACAAACGAATTTGAGACATGCCATCACCTCAACCTTCTTTACTTTCATTATAACAAAAAAACAAAAAAAGTCAAGAATTATGACATCAAACAATTAAAAAAATATAAACTTTTTTATGCTTATCAATGCCCGCAAAACAGTTTTAAAGCGGGCGAAATAGATTTTCCGGGGATATGTCAAAATGGCGGAAAAGCCGAATTGCAATATCCACCGTGATGCTCTTCGGCAGACTGCCCTGCTCAATCTGTATTAATTCCGGCACAGATATTCCGCAAATGTGTGCCATCTCCTCCCTGTTAAGGCCGTTTCTCTTTCTCAATATTTTAACATTATTGCAAAAAATTGAAATTTCTTTATTTGTCATAATAAAAATCCTCCCTCCAACAAATTACATAATGTGAACTGTATTTTTTCTTTTTTGCGGCAAATATTGACAAAACCTGCTTTTTATGTTATAGTTAACGGTATAAAAACATTGAAAAGCAACGAGATGTCGATTTTTGTTTTATCTTGTTTACAGTTATATTATATTTCAATTTATTGGAGTTGTCAAGATATATATTCCAAAATATTGAATTATTATTTCATAAAATTGGAGTGTGATAATTGTGGATTTTTCACAAAATTTATGTAACATCATGAAAGTTCATGGAATTTCAAAGGCAAAATTGGCAAGGCAGTTGGGCGTTTCCCCCAGTACCATTACCAACTGGTTAGAGGGCAGATGCAAGCCGGGCATTGAAAAAATGCGGGAAATGTGCAAATTTTTTCAAGTTACGGCAGATTATTTGCTGACAGGCCGCACAGAACCTGTGGATTATTCTGCAGAAACAACACATTCGCTAACGCCGCAGAGTTTTTCTATGGCTGAAACGGGGAACGGCGCCAAACCGCAGCTTACCGCAAATGAAATTTACAGCATAAAAGAAATGGTTCAGAAATACGAGGAAGATAAAAAATAAGCATGCCCCGCGCACCTTTGCGGGGCATGCTTTTTTAAACCATACCGATAATTCACCCGTTCCCTTTATCAGCCGCAATTCTCCCATGCCTCAGCCCAGAGCAACGTCTAAAATCATCATGATTAAAAATCCCGCCATTACGCTGATGGTGCCAATGTGGGAATGTTCCCCCAAATGTGCCTCAGGAATTAATTCCTCCACAACCACATAAATCATGGCTCCTGCCGCAAAGGAAAGCACCCACGGCATAATGCCTGTAACGCTTCCGGCCACAAGCACGGTGAGCAGGCCGAAAACCGGCTCCACCACGCCCGACAGCGCACCGTAGACAAAGGATTTTCCCTTGCTCATGCCCTCCGACCGCAGCGGCAGAGAGATGGCCGCCCCCTCGGGAAAATTTTGCAGCCCCATGCCAATGGCAAGGGCTATTGCGCCGGCCAGCACGTCGTGGCCGACCTCCCTGCCAGCCACAGAAAACGCAAGGCCCACCGCCATGCCCTCGGGAATATTGTGCAGCGTCACGGCCAAAACAATCATGGTTGTGCGGCGCAGTTTTGAAGGAAGACCCTCCGGCTCTGTGCTGCCGATGTGCAAATGGGGCAAAAGCTGGTCTAGCAGCATTAAAAACGCACCGCCTAAAATAAACCCGCCGCCTACGGGAACCAGCGGGCTTTTTCCCTGGGCTTCCGCCATCTCCATGGCAGGAAGCAGTAAAGACCAGACAGACGCGGCAATCATCACCCCGGCGGCAAAACCCAAAAAAATCTTCTGCGTTTTATCCGACATATCCTTTTTAAAGAAAAACACCATGCCCGCGCCTAAAACGGTGGCAAGGCATGTAAAACCCGTTCCCAAAAGGGCAAACAACAGTTCCCTTGTAAGCAATAAAATCCCTCCATAATAAACAGCATATCCATTTCTTTCTATGATATAACGGAATTACGAAAATGTCAATTGCTTTTGCGCAAACTTAAGGGCACAAAGCTCTTTTTTATATTGCGTTTCCTTGGGATTGTTCTGTGTTTTGTTGACATGCAAAGCGTTTGTCGGATATAATATGCGTAACAAAAAAGGGAGGAATTTTATGCTTTTAAAACAATCGAAAAAAGAACGCTTGTTGTATTACGTCTTTTCCACAAGAGCTGAAATGGGGGCGAAAGCCGCAGAGGATATTGCCGAAAGAATTTTGCTCCTGTTAAAGGAAAAAAAAGAAGTTAACATGATTTTTGCAGCCGCGCCCTCACAGAACGAGGTGCTTTCCGGCCTTGCCGCAAACCGGGAGATTGCCTGGAACAGGGTGAACGCCTTTCATATGGACGAATATATCGGCCTGTCCCAAAACCACCCGCAAAGCTTTGCGAAATTTCTAAACAACGCGCTGTTTGACAAGGTAAACCTTCATTCGGCAAACCTGATTCACGGCGACGCAAAAGACCCCGCCGCAGAGTGCCGGCGCTATGAAACGCTTTTAAAAAACTATCCCGCCGACATTGTATGCCTTGGCATCGGCGAAAACGGCCACATTGCGTTTAACGACCCCTGGGTGGCAGATTTTGAAGATAGCTCCCTGGTAAAAACCGTACCCTTAGACGAAATTTGCCGCAGACAGCAGGTGCACGACGGATGTTTTGCCTCCCTCGGCCAGGTTCCGAAAACCGCCGTCACTCTAACGGTGCCGGCTTTAACTGCCGCGCCTTATTTGTTTTGCACCGTGCCCTCAAAAACCAAGCGGGCGGCGGTTAACGCGGCGGTAAACGGCGAAATTTCGGTTGACTGCCCTGCATCTGTTTTAAGGCGCTGTCAAAACGCCGTTTTATACTGTGATGGGGAAAGCGGACAGGATTTGCTTTAAATTAGGAGGGATTTAACATGTTTCAATTAGGTGTTATCACAGACGAGGTGTCGCAGGATTTTGAAATTGCCCTGCAATTTGCCGAACGGCACGGGCTTGACTGTGTTGAACTGCGGTCTGCCTGGGAAAAAGGGCCTTTTGAATTTACAGAAGACGACATTTTAAAAATAAAGGCATTAAAAGAACAATACCACATGCCTATTGCTGCTGTTTCGTCGCCCTTTTACAAATGTTTCTATTTTGACGAGCAGACAAAGGCTGCCCACCTGGCAGGATTTGCGCGAACCGTTCGGCATGCAAAGCTTCTCGGTGTTTCCTATATCCGTTGTTTTGACTTTCTGCGGGACGATCGGGTAACAAAGGAAATGGTTAAGGAAGCATTTCAAGAGCCAATTGATTTGTGTGAAAGGGAAGGGCTCATCATTTTAATCGAATCGGAACCCACCACAAATTCCTGCGACTGTGAAAAAACGGCGGCCATTGTAAATTATATAGATAGCCCGGCGGTGAAATCCTTGTATGAGCCGGGGAACGACATTTACAGCCCCACCGCCGAAATTCCATATCCCGATGGGTTTCGGTTTGTGGAAAACAGTTTTTGCCACGTTCATGTAAAAGACGCAGTGAAAACTGGCGGAAAAGCTGTCGGCGTTGCAGTGGGCGACGGATTGGTGGACTATTCTGCTATTATAAAAGAACTTCTTCAATCCAACTTTTCCGGTGCCGTAGTGCTGGAAACCCACTACCGCAAAAGCGGCGCCATATCTGACAGTGCTTTAAAGAATCCACAGGGCAGCCAGATTCCGCTTGGCGGCGAGGCCGCCAGCGGGGAATGCATTGTGAATTTAAAAAATATAATCAATCAGGCACAAAGGGAGGTCTTGTAACATGGGACGAAAACTCAGCGCCGCAATCATCGGCCAGGGCAGAAGCGGCCGCGATATTCACGGAAAATACCTGTTGACAGAAGATGCAAAAAAACTTTATAATGTAGTTGCAGTGGTCGAGCAAAACGAAGCGCGCAGAAACCGTGCAAAAGAGGAGTTCGGCTGCCCGGTATTTGAGGATTACCGTCAGCTGTTTGACTTAAATAACATCGACGTTGTCATTAACTCGACCTTTTCTTACCTGCACTTTCCCATTACCATGGATTTGCTCCGCCACAAATTGAATGTAATTGTGGAAAAACCATTTTCCAAATATGCCATGGATTGTGAACAAATGATAAAAGCGGCAAAAGAAAACGGCGTTTTTCTTACGGTGTTTCAGCAGTCGCGGTTCGCACCCTATTATGAAAGGGTGAAAGAAATTATTTCAGGCGGCAAGCTTGGCACCATTCACGAAATTGCAATCTCCTTTTCCGGTTTTTCCCGCCGGTGGGATTGGCAGTGTTCCCAGCGTTTCTACGGCGGCGCACTGCTCAACACCGGGCCGCACCCCATGGACCAGGCGCTGGATTTGCTGGACACCGACGAGATGCCCGCTGTGTTCTCCTGCCTGAAAAACATAAACTCTGCCGGCGACGCGGAGGATTATGCAAAGGTAATTCTTACCTGCCCCGGCAGGCCGCTTATTGAGGTGGAAATAAACCCGGCAGACGCCTATTCCGATTTTACATATAAAGTTTGCGGCAGCCGCGGAAGCCTGCGGGCAACGCAGAAAAACATAAAGTGGAAATATTTTGACCCCGCGCCCCTTCCGCCTTTAACCTTAACCTCGCTCACGGGATGCGACGGCATATCTCCTGCATATTGCAGCGAATCTCTTACCTGGCACGAATTTGAAGAAGAGGTCGGCTGTACTGCTTTCGATTTTGGCACCGCTAAATTTTATGAAAACGTCCACAGCCATTTCACTTTGGGTACGCCCCTGGCCATTCGCCCGGAAAAAATTCTTCAGCAAATCCGCATAGCAGAGCTGATTCACGCACAAAACCCGGCGGAAACCCGCTTTTAAACGGAGGAACAAAACATGACGAAGGTTGCGATTTTAGGAAGCGAAAACAGCCACGCCTGGCACTTTGCCGCGGCGCTGTCCGGCAAAGACGGAAGCAGGCTGTATCAAGACATAGAGCTTATCGGCGTTTACGGCGACATTTCCCGGGAGGATGGGCGGAAGGGAAATGAAGAAATTGCAAAGGTAAGCAGCTGCCCGCATTTTGCAGGCCATTACGACGATTTTCTCAGCGAAGCCGACGCCGTTATGGTGACGGCCCGCCACGGAGATAACCATTTAAAATATGCATATAAATACATAGAAAAGGGAATTCCGGTGTGGATTGACAAGCCCATTACGGCAAACGAAGCCGACGCGGCGGCCCTTGCTGCCCTGGCAAAAAAACACCGCGCACCCATTTGCGGCGGTTCCTCTTTGGTGCACACCGACGAAATCAAACGGCTCAGTGCATATGTAAAAGAAAACCGGGCCGACGTTTTGGGCGGCCACGTCACCGCACCGGTAAATTTAGAAAACGATTACGGCGGGTTCTGGTTCTATTCCCAGCATCTAGTGCAAATGATTACGGCGGTGTTCGGCATTGACGTAAAAAGCGTCACGGCTAAAAGGGAAAACAACTCCGTCCGCGCCGTTTACCGCTATGAAGACTTTTGCGTCACCGCCTTTTTCGGCACAGGCTACACGGCAAGCGTCTATAAGAGCGGTTATGACGCAGTAAGCTGTAACATTCATCTGGGCGACGACTATTTTCTCCCTGAACTGAATGATTTTTATCAAATGATTCAAACAGGGCGCGGAATTGCCGATTTTCGTGAATTTATTGCCCCGGTAATCTTAATTGGGGCAACCAAACGGGCGTTTGAAGAAAACAGGGAAACAGCAGTCACCATTCCCGAAGTGTAAGGGGCAGAGCGGTCATGATAGCGATTAAAAACGGAACTGTGGTAACCGGCGGCGAATCCGTCCGCGCCAATATTTATTTTGAGGGCGGCAAGATTTGCGCCGTCACGCCAAAAGACCTTCCGGCAGAAAAAACGGTTGACGCGGAAAACCTGTTTGTCGCGCCCGGATTTATCGACATTCACACCCACGGCGCAGGCGGCAGCGACTTTTTAGACGGCACGGCAAACGCCTTCCTCACCGCCGCCAGGGTACATGCAGAGCACGGCGCAACCAGCATTGTGCCGACGCTGACCTCTGTCAGCACTGAAAAAATAGAAGCGGCAATGGCGGTGTTTGACGAGGCAAAAATCCAAAACCAAAACGGGGCCAATCTTTTGGGACTGCACTTAGAAGGGCCTCATTTTGCAGCGTCGCAGAAAGGCGCTCAGGAGGAACGGTTTATAAAACCCTTTGACAAAAACGAGTATGAAGCAATTTTAACCGGCTCTGACGGACGCATTTTAAGGTGGAGCGCCGCGCCTGAGCTGCCCGGTGCCAAAGCCTTTGCCGCCCGGCTAAAGGACTTTAACATTCTTCCCTGCACCGGGCACAGCGACGCCGACTGTAATTGTGCCCTTAAAGCCTTTGGCTGGGGGTTTCGCCACGTGACCCACCTGTATTCCTGCATGAGCAGCGTTCACAGAACAAACGGCTACCGTCACGGCGGCATTGTGGAAGCGGCATTCTTAAACGATTTTATGACGGTTGAACTCATAGCAGACGGTGCGCATCTGCCGCCGGAGCTGTTAAAGCTCGTTTATAAAATTAAGGGCCCTGAAAAAATTGCACTGATTACCGATTCCATGCGCGGCGCAGGTATGCCGGAGGGCAAAAGTGTTTTGGGCTGCATTACCGACGGTCTGCCTGTAATTGTGGAAGACGGCGTGGCAAAACTGCCTGACAGAACCGCCTTTGCGGGAAGCGTGGCCACCTGCGACAGGCTGGTGAAAACAATGGTGCAGCTCGCTGAAATTCCGCTTTCTAAAGCTGTTCAAATGGCATCTCAAACGCCGGCGGACATTTTAAGCCTTGCAGGAAAGGGACAGATAAAAGAAGGGTTCGACGCAGACATTGTCATTTTTGACAAAGACATTCACATAATGAAAACCATAGTCGGCGGGAAAGTGGTGTATGGATAATGGAGGAAAAAATTTCGCTTTACAGGGACGCGCCCTCGCCTGTAATTGTGTATCACAATAAAAACGAACGTCCCCATGTGGACGTTCCGCATCTGCACAGCCAATATGAAATTTATTATAACATCGACGGCGCAAAGGGATTTTTTGCAGACAAGCGGTTTTACGACTGCACGGGCTTCGACCTGTTTGCCATTCCCCAGGCATGCGTTCACAAGGTAATTGTCAGCCGCGGCGCGGTTTATGAACGGTGTATTATCAATATCGACACAAAAATTATCGACGCAATTAACGCCGCACCCCACATGAACCGGCCATTGAGCTGGCTTGCGGGCTCGCCTTTTCCCAAAAAGGCAAACCTGAACGAACAGGAACACGAAGAATTTATGAACCTGATCAAACAATATCACCTGCAGGAGTCCCATGAATTAAAGCGGTATGCCGCCTTAATTGGAATTTTGGCCTTTATCGGCGGATTTTTCCTTCCCGGCCGGATGGCTTCTCCCGCGGGCAGCCCTCCCGACTCCATTGCGGAGAAGGCACTGGTGTTAATTGAAGACCAGTTTCAAGACATAAAAATTTCTGAAATTGCAGAAACGCTGTTTGTGAACGAAAGCTATTTCAGCAAGCTGTTTAAAGAGGAGTTTGGCCTCACACCGGAAAACTATTTGATTGTGAGAAAAATTGCAGAAGCAAAAAAATATTTGTATATGGGCGCTTCGGTGAAAGAAGCCTGTTTTCTTTCCGGCTTTCACAACTACTCCAATTTCATCAGAACGTTTAAAAACTTTGAAGGATATTCTCCCGGAAACTTAGAGAAATTAACAGACCCGCTGTAACCAAACAGCGGGTCTGCTCTTTATTTTTGAAAGAAAGAAATAATGTTTTCCGCCGCCGCAACGTCCATTTTGACAAAAATTTCTTCTGTGAACGTTCCCACATGCGGCGTTAAAATTACGTTTTCCATGCCGCGAAAGCTGCTGTTTGTCTCCGGTTCTTTTTCAAAAACGTCAATTGCCGCGCCCGAAAGTTTGTTTTCACATAAAGCGCGCTTTAAATCGGCGCAATTTACCACGCCGCCCCGGGCCGCGTTAATCAAATAGGCGCTTTGCTTCATTTTGCACAGCTTGCCATAATCCATATAATTTGCGGTATTCTCAGTCAGCGGCAGGTGCAGCGTCACGAAATCGGACTCTTCTAACAGCTCGCAGACCGGTTTTTGCTGTGCGCCAAACTCCGCTTCCGCCCGCTCATTGCGCACCGTATCCGTGTATAAAATATGCATGCCGAAGCTGTGGGCGCGCCTTGCAACTTCATATGCGATTTTGCCCATACCAACAATTCCTAAGGTTTTTCCGTTCACGCTGTGGCATTGACACCGCTCCCAGCGCCCTGCGTGCATGCTTTGGTTTAAAACGCTTATCCTGCGTGAAAATTCTAAGATATACGCCATAACCAGCTCCGCCACCGGCGGCTCCACCACGCCCAGCGTTCGGGCCACCGCAATGTTCTTTTTTTCTGCATAGGCCACGTCCACACTGTCTGTGCCCACGCCCCGCCGGGAGATAATTTTTAAGTTCGGCGCGCTGTCAATGACCTCTCTCGTGATTTTTTCCAAATCGCAGATCAGCGCGTCTGCGTGTTTTGCATAAGGAATGATCTCTTCCGGCGTTAAAAACTTGTGCCCATAGGGGTTGTCTGTCACCGAAAATCCGTTTGCAAGCAACAGCTGTTTTGCCTCGCCGGAAAACTTTCCGAAATATTCGCTGGTAATTAACACGTTATACATCCATGTAACCGCCTTTCATTGCCGAAACCGCATTCTTTTTATAAATCCCTAAAATGCCGCTCTCCTTTGGCGGCGCATAAGAAAACCCTTTCCTCCGGCTTTCAAAATCCACGCCGATTGCTTCAATCCGTCGGTTGGGAACGTCAATAGAAATCATGTCGCCGTCTTTTATCAGCGCAAGGTTGCCGCCCTGGGCGGCCTCCGGCGAAATGTGCCCGATACACGGGCCGCGGCTTGCGCCGGAAAACCGGCCGTCTGTAATAATCGCCGTGGTGGAAACAAGGGTTTCGTCTGCACACAGCGCCTCGGTGGTGTAAAACATTTCCGGCATGCCGCTTCCCTTCGGCCCGGCGTAGCGAATGACAATGCAGTCACCGGGATTAATTTTCTTTTCGATAATGGCGTTTCTTGCTGAAAGCTCGCCGTCAAACACCCTGGCGGGGCCGCAGAACACCTGCATCTCTTTCGGCAGAGCCGTATATTTCAGCACCGCCCCGTCTTCCGCCAAATTTCCGTAAAGCACGGCAATTGCCCCGGTGTCGGAAAGTTTTTTGATAACGTCCTCCCGCTTTAATCCGTAGTTGGCAAGATACCCCTCCCAGCGGACAAGCTCGCCCTCAATCTCCGCCAGGTTTTCGCCCAGCGTTTTGCCCGTTACCGTTAATGCGTCAAGCTCCAGCAAATCCTTCACCGCAAGCATTACCCGCGGCACACCGCCGGCATACCAGAACATTTCGGTGCTAAACTCGCCAACCGGACGGGTGTTCACCAAAAACGGCGTTTTTCGGTGCAGCTCGTCAAACAGACGCATGTCCAAATCAATTCCCAATTCATGGGCAATGGCAGGCAAATGCAGAAGCGCGTTTGTGCTGCCGCCGATGGCGCCGTGAATGACGATGGCGTTTTTCATTGCCCTTTCGGTTAAAATGTCCCGTGCGCGTATGTTTTGTTCCACCAAACGCACACAGGCGCGTCCCGCTGCTTTTGCGGCGTTTTGAATAAACTTAAGTCCAACAGGCATCAGTGCGGAATGGGGCAGCGCAAGCCCCAGCGCCTCGCTTAAAACCTGCATGGTGGCCGCGGTGCCCATAAACTGGCACGCCCCGCAGGAGGGGCAGGCATCTTGCTGGCACTTGTGAAACGCCTCTTTCGTCATGTCGCCCTGGCGGCATTTCACGCTGACATTTCCAATTTGTTCCAACGTAAAACCGCCTGCCGCCGCCGGCATAACGCCGCCGGGAACGAACACCGAAGGCAGATTCAGCCGCGCAATGGCCATTAAGTGTGCAGGCACGCTTTTGTCGCAGCTGGAAATGGCCACCAGCCCGTCAAAATCGTTGGCCTTTGCATGAATTTCCACCATGCCGGCAATGATGTCTCTTGAAACCAAAGAATAGTTCATGCCGTCGTGACCCTGAGCAATGCCGTCGCACATGTCGGTCACCGTGAAGACCGACGGCTTTGCCCCGCTGTATTTCACACCGTCTGCCGCCATTTGCACCAGCCGGTCTAAATGTGCGCTTCCGGGATGGCTGTCTCCGAAGGTGGAATCGATTAAAATTTGTTTTCGTAAAATATCTGTTTCGTCCCAGTCCATACCCTGGCGCAATGCGTCAATTTCCGGCGCGTTCTGTTTTAAGTCGCTCATAAAAAAACCTCAATTCCTAAATTTTTGCTTTCTGCGTGGAACTCCGCACCACAAGCCGCGGCTGAAAGTCCACCGTCACGGGATATTTGTTCCGCTTGTTAATTTTATCGTCAATCAAGTCAATGGCCTGGCGCGTCCGCTGGGCCGTCAGATGGTCTACCGAAGTCAGAGCCGGAGAAACAAACTCCGAAACCGGCAGATTGTCAAATCCCGCGCAGGAAACGTCTTCCGGCACCTTAAGCCCAAGCTCCTGCAAAGCTTTTAAAATGCCGATTGCCGTCATGTCGTTGATGCCAACCACCGCCGTAGGCCTGCCACCGCCTATTTCAAACAGTTCTTTCGTTTTTTGATATCCCAACTCAATTTCATAGTTTGCGTGCTCCATCTCCTGTTCTGTGTCGCCGGAAATAACAATCAGTTCCGCACGGCCGCTCAACACGCGCTTCATTCCGTCAATCCTCCGTTTGCGCGACAGGGTAATAGAATGTTTCGGTGCAGTGATAACCGCAATTTTTTTGTGTCCGAAATGAAGCAGATGCTCTGCCAAAAGCTCCCCCGCCAATCCGCTGTTTAAGCTGACGCAGTCGGCCGCGGTGCCCGGCTCTGTTTCGCCCACAATGGCCACCGGCAAACCCAGCCGCCGGGCAGTTTCCATCTCTCCTGCGGCGGGCGTAAACCCATAGAGAATACCCGCCACTTTCAGGCTGATTAAAAGCTTAAAATACCGTGCTTCTTTCGTTTCGCTGCGGTTGGTATTAATCACAATTAAGCCATAGCCCTTGGCGGCGGCAATCTCGTCAACTTCCTTTGCCAGCGCCGGATAATATAAGTTCGACATATTGGGCACTAAGAGCGCCAATACGCTGTCTGACACTTTATGATAGTTTTTCAGCTTGCCCCTGGGAACAAACCCAAGTTCACTGGCAGCCTCAAACACTTTTTGTTTTGTGCTTTCTGAAATGCGCATATCGGCTCCGCTGAAAACAAACGAAACCGTGGACTGCGACACACCCGCAAGTTTTGCAACATCCTGCATCGTAGCTTTTTTCATTTTCCACACCCCTTGGGTGTAATTATATGCGTTATTAGCAATATTGTCAATTACCTTTCCTCATAATTCCTGTAAAACCGCCGCTAATATTCATTAAAATATTAGTAATAAATTCAGGCCAAAGTCATTGACAAGCCGGTGCTTTTCCGTTATAATTCCAACCAAGACGGAAAATGAAAGGACAGGTATGAATGAGAAAGGATTTATTGGCGTTAACCCCCCTTTACGGGAGCTGGATTCAAACGGGCAGTCCGGCGGCGGCTGAAATTCTTGCAAACGCAGGCTTTCGGTGGCTGGCGGTGGACATGGAGCACACAGAAACCTCTTTAAAGGAGTTCACCAACATCGCCAGGTCTATGGAAAAATACGGCGTTTTTCCAATGGTTCGGGCAAGCGAAAATAATACGGTCGAAATCCGAAAATATTTAGACTGCGGAGCAAAAGGCATTATTGTTCCCATGGTAAATTCCGCAGAGGAAGCAAAAAAAGCCGTTGCCGCGTGCAAATATCCGCCGGAGGGCGTCCGCGGATTTGCCTTTGTTCGGGCGAACGACTGGGGCGACAGCTTTGATGACTATGTGAAACGTGCAAACTGCGAAACCGTGGTGATTGTGATGGTTGAAACAAAAGCCGCAGTGGAAAACATAGATGAAATTTTGACGGTAGACGGCGTAGACGGTGTGTTTATTGGTCCTTACGACCTATCCGGCTCTTACGGAATTCCCGGTCAGACCGGCCACAAAACGGTGAAAGACGCCATGCAGAAAGTGCTCGCCGCTTGCAAGCGCCATAAAAAAGCCGCAGGGCAGCACATTGTAACGCCCACGCAGGAAAACGTTTCCGAGGCGATATCTTCGGGATTTACGTTTCTGGCGCTGGGAATGGACACGGTTTTTGTTTCGGAAGGTGCAAAAGCCGCGCTGAACATGGCAGAACAAAAACAATAAGGAGTGAATAAAACGATGGACGATTTTAAAAACATTAAAAATGGTTTGATTTTGCCCTCCATTGGATATGCCGACCAGCCCAAGCTAATCGAGGCGGACAATGGCACATGGGTTTACACCATCACCACCGGTGAAGGCGCAGAAGGCACGAAGAATACATTTGTGGGCATTGCGCTCAGCCGCGACTTAGGAAAAACCTGGTCTGAGCTTAAAAGAATTGACGATTCCCCTTTCGAGAGCTCCTACTCCAGCCTGTTTAAAACAGACTTCGGCAGAATTTATTGCTTTTATGACTTCAACACAGACGGACTGAACACAGATGATGAAATTGAAGAAGCCGACGGCACAGTTTCCCGCGCACAGCGGTTCGATATGGGCTTTGGCATTTTTTGTTTTAAATACAGCGACGACAACGGTCAAACCTGGAGCAAAAAACGATTCGAAATTCCCATGCGCGACTTTGACATTGACTTTGCAAATCCCATCAAAGTGCGGGGCAAAACAAGGCGTTGCTTTTGGAACGTGAGCAATCCTTTTGCATTGGGCGGCGCATTTTATCATCCCATGAACAAAATTATGTATCAAAACGGCGATGTTCTCTATCGAACAGAGGGCGTATTGTTAAAAAGCGACAATTTGCTGACGGAAAAAGACCCGGAAAAAATTCGGTGGGAAACATTGCCGGAGGGAACCAAGGGCATTCAAAGCCCCGCCGGCACAAGAATTTCCGAAGAACACTGTTATGTTCCCCTGTCTGACGGCACCATTTACGACGTGTTCCGCACCATAGACGGAATGCCTGGTTACACGAGAAGCCAAAATGGAGGACGCACCTTTGATGCGCCGCGCTATCAATGCTTTGCCGACGGCACCGAGATGAAGCACCCCAGAGCGGCAAATTTTGTTTGGAAGTGTAAAAACGGAAAATATCTTTACTGGTTCCACAACACCAACGGAGAGGAATGGGGCGGCCGAAACCCCGCATGGCTCTGCGGGGGCGTGGAGTGCGATTCGGAAAATGGTAAAACCATCAAATGGTCGAAGCCCGAAATTGTTTTGTTCAGCGAAGATAAAAAAGAGGGCATGAGTTATCCCGACTTGTTTGAATGCGGCGGAAACTATTATTTGGCCGAAACCCAAAAAACCGTTACCCGTTTGCATAAAATTCCGAAAGAATTTTTGTCAGGGCTTTGGTCGGAAGTAGACGACTAAAATTGGTGCTAATATTAGCAACTTCTATCCACCGTACAAATAAATTTTTATATAAACAAAAACAGCAGGCAAAATGCCTGCTGTTTTATCTCGCACGAAAACTGCCTTTTTCTATCTGCCGTGCTAAATTTTTGCTTTTATTGAACACAAAACACGAGATGCCGCAGCAAAATAAATTGCTGCGGCATCTCAACACACACAAGATACACACATAAAGCATATCCATGTTTTAATTTTAGCATAGGACATGCTAAAAATCAATATACAGCTTGCACAATTAATAAGATTATTTAACTATATAATTTGTTTATTTTTTACAATCAAACATTAAATCGGAATAGAACAACGTCGCCGTCGCACATCACATATTCCTTGCCCTCAGAGCGCACAAGTCCCTTTTCACGGGCAGCGGCATAGGTTCCGCAGTGAATTAAATCCTGAAACCGCACCACCTCGGCACGGATAAAGCCTTTTTCAAAATCCGTATGAATTTTCCCCGCGGCCTGAGGTGCTTTGGTGCCGGCAGTTATGGTCCATGCACGCACCTCCGGCTCACCTGCTGTTAAATAGCTGATCAGCCCCAAAAGCTTATAGCTTTTCTTCACCAGCCTGTCCAAACCAGACTCGTTAATACCCAGTTCGTCTAAATATTCCTGTTTTTCCTCCGGTTCTAAGGCTGAAATGTCCTCTTCAATTTTGGCGGAAATGGGCATAACCTCCGAACCTTCCGATTCTGCCAGCTCCTCTAAAATTTTTACATATTCGTTGTTTTCAATGCCGCCTGCAAAATCGTCCTCTCCCACGTTGGCAGCATACAGCACAGGCTTAAAGGTTAAAAGGTCAATTTCCCTTGCAAGCTCTTCCTCCTCGTCGGAAAGCGCAAGCGACCGGGCGGGCTTGCCCGCTTCTAAAACCTCTTTCAGCTTTTCTAAAAATTCCACTTCAATTTTATACTTTTTTTCGCCGGACTTCATGAGCTTTCTTGTCTTATCCAGGCGTTTTTCCACCATTTCCAAATCTGCAAAAATAAGCTCTAAGTTAATGGTTTCCACGTCACGGACGGGGTCGACAGAGCCCTCCACATGAATGATATTAGAGTCGTCAAAGCAGCGGACAACGTGGACAATGGCGTCCACCTGCCGTATATGGGACAAAAACTTGTTGCCCAGCCCTTCGCCGCGGCTGGCGCCCTTCACCAAACCGGCAATGTCAACAAACTCAATAACGGCATGGGTCACTTTTTGGGGATGATACATCTCCGCCAAAACGTTCAGCCGCTCGTCCGGCACGGCCACAATTCCCACATTGGGCTCTATGGTACAAAAAGGATAGTTTGCAGACTCTGCCCCTGCTTGGGTGATGGCGTTAAAAAGAGTGGACTTTCCCACGTTGGGAAGCCCCACGATTCCTAATTTCATGATTGAACCACCTTTTTTAAAGAATAAAGAAATAGCTGCTGCATAACATAAGCCATGCAGCAGCTTTATTTGCGGTTTATAAGCTTGCCTTGGCTTTTTCCACCAAAGCTGCAAAGGCTTCTTTGTCGCTGATTGCGATTTCAGAAAGCATTTTGCGGTTCATTTCAATGCCCGCTTTTTTCAAACCGTTCATGAACGTTGAATAGTTCATGCCGTTCATTTTTGCCTGAGCAGAAATTCTGGCAATCCACAGCTGACGGAAGTTTCTCTTTCTCTGCTTACGGCCGACATAAGCGTAAGCCAAAGATTTCATAACCGCTTCTTTTGCTGTTCTGAACTGTTTGCTTTTCGCACCTCTGTAGCCCTTTGCCAGTTTTAAAATTCTTTTATGTCTTTTGCGCGTGGTGACAGCGCCCTTAATTCTTGCCATTTGTAGTTACCTCCAAAATATTTATTTTCTATAGCGAATTTGCGAAATTATTTATAAGGAATCATCTTCTTAATGGTCTTTAAATTCGCATTGGACGCATAAGCACCCTTTCTGAGCTTTCTCTTTCTCTTGGTCGATTTCTTCGTCAGAATGTGGCTTGTGTAATTGTGTTTCATTTTCACTTTACCGTTTTTGGTAATTCTAAACCTTTTAGCACTCGCTCTATGTGTTTTGATCTTAGGCATAATGGTATAACCCCTTCCGAAATATTAATTTATTTAGCGGCTCCCTTTGGAGACACGACCATACTCATGTTCTTTCCCTCAAGCTTGGGCGGTTTGTCTACTGCGCCGAATTCCGACACAGCTTCTTTAAATCTCTCTAAAAGCTGGAACCCTAAAGCACTGTGATGAACTTCACGGCCGCGGAAGCGCACCGTGATTTTAACTTTGTCGCCGTCTGACAAAAACTTTTTGGTGTGGTTTACCTTCGTTTCAAAATCGTGATTGTCGATGGACGGAGAAACCCGTATTTCCTTAATACTGACTACCTTTTGATTTTTCCTTGCTTCTTTGTCACGTTTGGCAAGCTCGAACTTATATTTCCCGTAGTCCATAATTTTGCACACGGGCGGCTCGGCCTTGGGCGCGATTAAAACCAGGTCTAAATTTTTTGCATAGGCCTGTTCCAAAGCGTCGGCAGACGTTGTAATTCCGAGGGGAGCGCCGTCTTGTCCGACGAGCCTAACCTCTTTTACTCTGATTTCTTCGTTAATCAACAAATCTTGTTTACTAATGGAAAAACACCTCCAAATAAAATAAAAAATGCGGACAGATACCCTGTCCGCAAAAATAAACACAACTAAAAAAGCTGAGAATATTTACCACTTCGGCAATCCTGGTGGTGAGAAACGTACAGGCTTCTGCTTAAATACTTAATTAGAATACCACATTGCGCGTCATTTGTCAAGCTTTTTTTCAAAAAACATTGAGCAACTCTGCTTTCTGTGCTATAATAATGATAAATCAACACGAAAGGAATGACGCACATGAAAGTAATTTTGGTGAACGGCAGCCCGCACGAAAAGGGCTGCACCGATACGGCGCTTTGTGAGGCTGCACAGGCCTTAGAAAAGAACGGCGTTGAAACAGAACGATTCTGGTTAGGGAACAAGCCCCTTTCCGGCTGCATTGGCTGTGGCTTTTGCCGCAAGGCCGGGCGCTGTGTGTTCGACGACTGTGTAAACGAATTTGTAGAAAAGGCAAAAACCGCCCACGGGTTTCTGTTTGGCACCCCCGTGCACTATGCCAGCGCCTCCGGTGCAATCACCTCGTTTATGGACAGGGCGTTTTACTCTGGCAGTACTGTTTTTGCCGGAAAACCTGCTGCGGCGGTAGCAAGCTGCCGCAGGGGCGGCGCGTCTGCCGCGTTAGACCAGATAAACAAATATTTTGGCATTTGCGGAATGCCCACCGTTCCCTCCCAATATTGGAACATGGTGCACGGCAATACCCCCGACGAAGTGATAAAAGACGAAGAGGGCATGCAAACCATGCGCACACTGGGCAACAACATGGCATGGCTGCTTGCGTGCATTGAAGCCGGGAACAAGGCCGGCATTACCTACCCCACACGCGAACCCGTAATCAGAACAAACTTCATTCGGTAACGGGGAGGCGCTTCAAATGAATATTCTATTAAGAGGATACCGCGAGAGCGACTTAAGCCAAATGACCGAAATTTGGAACGAGGTTGTGGAAGAAGGCATTGCCTTTCCCCAGACAGATGTTTTAGATGCGTCGGGTGCAAAGGCGTTTTTTGCCTCCCAAAGCCACTGCGGCGTAGCTGTGGACGCAGACAGCGGAGCCCTCGCCGGGCTTTACATTCTCCACCCCAACAACGTGGGCCGGTGCGGCCACATCTGCAACGCCAGCTATGCGGTGAACTCCGGCCTGCGGGGCCGGCATATCGGCGAGAAATTGGTGACCGACTGCATGAAACAGGCAAAAGCTTTGGGGTTTCGTATCCTGCAGTTTAACGCGGTGGTAAAAACAAACGCTGCTGCGCGAAGTCTCTACGAACGACTGGGATTTACTCAGCTTGGCACGATCCCCGGCGGATTTTTAATGAGAAACGGGACGTATGAAGACATTTGCCCCTATTATCACGAGCTTTAAAGAGAGCGGCTGATAAAACAGCCGCTCTCTTTTTCTTAAACCGCAAGAAACGCGCCCTGTTTTTTTAACTCCTTCTGAACCGCTTCAATATTAACATCATCAATATTTATATTATCAATCGCACAAATTGCTGCCACTACGCCGCCGGCATGGCCCGTCGCGCCTGCAATGGGGGACACCCGAACTGCTGCCTGGGCTTCAAACGTCACGCTGATGCACCGCCCGACGGTGATAAGATTGTGCAGCTCCCCATAAAGTGCAGACAAAGGGATACTGTAAAACGCCCCGGGCGCCAATCCCTTTTCTTCAAACATGTTTTCGTTTAACCCGTCCGGCGAGTGAATGTCGATAGGATATCCCCCATGGGCCACCGTGTCGGAAAACCGTTTGCAGGAAATCAACTCTTCCTCTGTAATCACATGCTTTCCCTCAATCTGCCGGGAACTTCTAATGCCGATAAACGGCCCAGTAAATTCCAAGTAGGATTCTTCAAAGCCTGAAATATCGCGCTTTAAAACTGCTAAAATCTCCTGCGCCTGCTTTCGTCCCTCAAATTCCGCTTTGGTTAAGTCTGCCGGGTCGGTTGGATCAATGCCTGTCACCCGGGTGGTGTTTACAATGAACTCGCCCTTTCGGTTGGTTTCAAAAAAGAGAATATCCTCTCTTAAAAACGACACCCGCCCGTCGCGGCGGGCATTTTGCAGCGTTTTTGTAAACCCGCCGATGGAAAGCCGGGAAGAGCGGTCTACAATCCCTAAATCCCCCTTAAGCCGTGGGAACTCTTCCCCGTGGGTTTTAATATATACTTTTACTTTATCCGTGTCTACATTGGTAACTTTAAAATTCATGGTCACAGGCTGGCACTTGCCGTCTGCCTTTCTTCCCTTGTTCACCTTTGCACCTGCTAAAAACGAAAGGTCGCAGTCTCCGCTTGCGTCCACAAACATCTTTGCCCTGATTTTTTCTCCGCCGTTTTTGTGATAAACTGAAACAGACGTAATTTTTCCGTCCTTTTTGTCCACTCCCGTCACACAGGTGTGGTATAAAAGCGTTACGCCGGCTTCTTGGCACATTGCCTCCAGCTCCAGCTTCATACCCTCGCTGTCAAAGGGCGTTACCGTGTAGGTATAAGCTGTGGTGTCGTAAATGTGACCGGGAGACAGACCTTTTTGTTTCAGCCTTTCAATGACTTCGGCGCACACGCCGCCCACCACCTGGGTTTCGCCTGCGTGAAAGGTCATCATAGGGCCGGTTCCGCAGGCGGTCAGCGTGCCGCCTAAAAAGCCATACCGTTCAATTAAAATTACATGTGCCCCGGCCCGCGCCGCACCAATTGCCGCGCACACACCGGAAATGCCGCCGCCTACAACCGCCACATCAAACAGTTTGTTTCTCATCTTTTATCCCATTCCTCCATGCACAAATGAGCGGACTTAAACCTTTGGCTTAAGTCCGCATTTTAAACCATATTTTTTAAATATCCTGTTTAAAAAGCATTGCCGCGCCGATAATGCCGGCATCGTTCCCCAGCTTTGCCGCAACAATTTCGGTTGCAGGAACGCCTGCCGCGCTGCTGGTATAAATCTGCGTATCCACATATTTTCTGAGGGGGGCAAGCAGTGTTTCGCCCTCTTTGCTGATGCCGCCGCCGATAACAAACTTTTTCGGCTCGAAAATATTAATCAAATTAGCTGTGCCTACGCCAACATATTTTATGTATTGGTCCACAATTGCTTTTCCTGCCTCGTCACCGTTACGCATTGCATCAAAAGCCGTTCTGCCGCTGATTTTGGATTCATCCCCACCAATCATCTGATGGATTTTGCTGTTGGGATATTTTTTAATTTCCTCTGCGGTTTCACGAATCAGGCCGGTTACAGAGGCATACGCCTCCCAGCAGCCATATCTTCCGCAGGTGCAGGGCGCACCGTCTGCCACAATAACCATGTGTCCCAGCTCGCCGCCGGCATGATTAAAGCCGGCATAAATCTTGCCGCCGATCACAATGCCTCCGCCAACGCCCGTCCCTAAGGTAATCACAACAACATCCTTTTCTCCGGCTGCAGCACCCGCAATGATTTCGCCGAACGCCGCTGCATTCGCGTCGTTTTCAATATAAACCTCCACATTGGGGAAATATTTTTTCAGTTCATCTCCCACCGGCGCGTCGATAAACGCCGGAAGATTGTTGGCATACACCACTTTCACGTTTTCAACGTCGGGTGTGCCCGGGCTTGCTATACCGATGGACTTAACCTCAGACTCAGAAATTCCCGCGTCTGCAATCAGCTTTTTGCAAAGGCCCGCCATGTCCTTCATAATGTCCGCAAAGGGGCGCAGCCGCCCTGTGGGAACCGAACCCTTCGCAATAATTTCACAACTTTCGTTTACGACTCCGGCAGCGATGTTGGTGCCGCCCAGATCGATACCTATGTAATACATTTTCCCTCATCCTTTTCTTTATTTTTTTATATAATTTTATTTCAATCTTCTTTGCCGCAGCGCCTCATACATCAGCACTGCCGCCGCCACAGAGGCGTTCAAAGAATTGATTTCACCAGCCATGGGAATCCGCACGAAAAAGTCGCAGCCCGCACGGATTTTTTTCGTAATCCCCCTGCCCTCTGATCCAACCACCAAAGCAATCGGCCCTGTAAGGTCTGCGTCGCACATTTCCTGCTCACCCGCCATGTCGGCCCCGGTAATCCAAAGACCGTTTTCTTTCAGTTCGTTCATGGCCTGGGTTAAGTTCCCCACCCGGGCTACGGGCGTGTGAGCCGCCGCCCCGGCGGAGGTTTTAAACACCACTGGGTTTACGCCGGCAGACCGGTTTTTTGGAATAATCACGCCATGGGCGCCGGTGCAGTTGGCCGTTCGGATAATGGCGCCCAGGTTGTGCGGGTCTGTAATTTCGTCTGCAATAATCACGAAAGGCGGCTCCTGTTTTTCTTTCGCGCGATTTAAAATGTCCGCAACCGTAACATAGGAAACCTCAGCACACACAGCAACAATGCCCTGATTTGCTTCAGTTTTCGCCAACTCGTCAATCTTGTCCGGCGGCACCGCTTTAAACGGCACGCCTTTTTCTTTCGCGGCGGCAATGATTTTTGAAATCTGCGAGCCATATGCCTTGTTGCTGATATAAATTTTTTCAATGGGCAGGTTTGCAGCCACCGCTTCAAAAACAGGGTTTCTGCCCTCAATTGTGGTAAGTTCTGTCTTAATCATACCTGTTTCCCTTCAAAAGTTTATCCTAACACCCAGCTTGGCAGCCACGTGAGTGCGTCCGCATACCAAGCGGGAATTCTCATTCCTGTTAAAACGGGGTAAAATGCAATAAACAGCACCAGCACGCATACCAAATATGCCCTTATGGGTATTTTTGCAATTGGATATCGTTTTAAAATCTCTCTCAGTCCGTAGGCAATTGCCAGCGTCACAAAGATGACGCAGGGGAAGAAGTGGTAGATAAACGCCTGCCGCGAAATCAGCACCCACGGAAGATATAACGCGCCGAAGCCCACCAAAATTGTATTCATTTCGGCGTTCCGTTTCCCTTTTACTGAAAGATAAATTAAAAATCCCATAGACGGAATGGTGAGCCACCAAACCAGCGGGTTTCCAAAAGAGGAAATTCCCTGGGCCTGGGTTTCGGGAACAAAGTCCCAATTGGGATTATACGCGTAAAGCGGCCGCATGTCAAGAGGCCACGACCACCACGGTGACCCGTAAGGGTGGGTTTCCGTCAGCTGTGAATGATAGCTCAGCATGGTTTGCTGATTGTCCCAAAAATAGCTGATATCTGCCGCGTCGGACAAAATAATTGGCAGATAGGACAAAAAGTAAATCACAAACGGCACAACAATAAAGAAAACCACGGCAGCGGCAAGGGTTTTAATCAGGTTCGGCACAAATTGTTTTAAAATCTTGTCCGCATCCCCCACAAGCCGGCCCTCTTTTGCGGCTCTGTATTCAAAAAACCGTTTCAGCAGCGTCCAGAAAAACAGCACACCAAGGCCAATTCCGGCATATACGCCCTGCCATTTTGTCGCCACGCCAATGCCGAAAAACAGACCGCTTAACCCCAAAGGCAGCAGAGTTCTTTTAACGCCCCCGTCATAAAAGTTTTGCTTCGTATATTGATACATGAAGTAATACATCAGCATAGCAAACAGCGCGGTAAACGAATCGATGGTAGCAAGGCGCGTCTGGGACAGATGCATAAAATCAAACGTAAACAGAAACGACGCCACAAAGGCCCATTTGGAATCTTTTAAAATCTGCTTGCCCAAAAGAAAGGACACCGGCACCATCAAAACACCGCAAAGCGTTCCGAAAAACCGCCAGCCAAAGGGATTTACGCCAAAAATCATCATCCCCAAAGAGATTATCAGCTTGCCCAAAGGCGGATGGGTATTTTCATAGGGCCAAATCCCGTTTATATATTCATAGGCAGTTCTGGGGTGATACACCTCGTCAAAATACGTACCGTCATACCAGGTATATTCATAAACTGCCTTGTCCTGCTCGTCGAACATCAGGTTCGCCGTAGAATTTTCAGAAATTGCCGCAACAGGGGAAATTAAATTCTGTTCCCCGTCAAAACAGGCGATTTCGTTTATGAAAAAATTGCCCTCATCCACGGTAATCTTCATAAATCTTCCCCGCTCCTGAGCAAAAAAACCGTTCCAGTTGAACACAGAATCCACAACCAGCTCGGTTGCGTCGCCAAAAATCAGTTCCGCGTTTTCCTCGCCCTCCGCCGGGTCAATGCCAAATGAAACGCTTAAACTCCGTTCAACTTCGCTGTCAGAGTCCCTGCGGTCAATCCAGCCCAAAAAGAAGTTTATCCTGTCAAATTCCTGTTCTTCTCCAAAATCCAAAATTACGGTTTCGCCGGGCGCTTCCGGCCGAAAGCCGGTTTCCGGCGCAGACATGCTGCCCAGATGCACAAATGCCGAAACGCCGTAAGCCAGGGTTAAAACACTAACAATGATAAAATCCTTTTTTGTGCAGCGAACCTTGTCGCCGTTTTTTTCAATACAGATAATTTTGGGTGTTCTCATTTCCGGCAGCTTCACGTCGTCGTGAATCACCATTTTATACCACACCACGGCCATATATCCGAAAAAGATGATATGCACCCACGACAACGCAATAAACGACTGTTCGGGAAAACTGATGAACCCCTCGTTGTCTAATAACGTAATGCCGGTTTGAATAAAACTCAGCACCGTTGCCGCCCCGAAGGCAAACAGCATGCGTTTGTCCCGGGTATAGATATAAATCACCAGCAAAATTAAGATGAGCGGGAACATATACCGCTCGTGCATGGTGTGGGCAAGCATATAAATGCTTAAGATATTGAAGCCGCCCAAAATCAAAACGCCCGACCTGTTTTGGGCAAAAAACGTGCCCAGGCCAATTGTAAGGGAGGTCAAAATAATGCCGATAAATCCCCAGCTTTGATAGGAAATGCCCAAAAAGGTTCCGGCCGTGTCTGCCCAGTTTAACCCAAACGCGCCGAACACGTTAGCAGCGTTTAAGCTCGCATAGGGATACTGCCCTGCGGCTTCCTTATAAAGCGCAAAAAACCTTCCGAAGTCTAAGCCGAAAATGGGGATTGCCGCTGCCACGGTAATGGCCGCTGACGCTAGAAGTCCCAGCAAAAACTTCTGCAGGGAAAGGAAGTGCTTTTCTTCTTTAAACTCTGAAATAACGTCGTAAATCAGCCAGAAGCCCAAAAGCGGCAGAAATATAATCATCTGTGGCTTTGTCAGCATGCCGACGGCAAACGCCACAGCCGCCTGAAAATATCGTTTTCTGTAAACCGAAAAGATGAGCCAGAAAATCATCAGGGTATAAAGCCCGTCAATCTGCCCCCAGAACACCGAATTTAAAATATAAGCCGGATTAAACAGCAATGCCAACGACAAAATTCCTGCTGTTTTCTTGCCGAATTCGTCATAGGCCAGCTTGAAAACCACCAGCGCGCTCACCGTGTCTGCGAGTACCGGAACAAGCTTTATCAGCGCTGTATAAGCATCGCTTCCAAAGGAGATGTGAAACAGTTCTGCCAGTCTGCCAATGACAGTTAATACATAAAGGTAAAGCGGCGGGTAATCCACAAAATATTCCGCGCCCAGCGGGCCGTAAAACTCGCGAACGCTTTCGTGTCTTCCCAAATCCGCCCATGCGGAAAACAAGCTCATGTCGGAAGAATGGCCGAAAAAGGTTTGGGAGAGCCACACCTTAAGCGCCGTAATGACCAAAATAAGCGCAACAAAAACAACGGTATGTGTTCTTCCGGTTTTCTTTTCCATCTCATTTTCGCTTGTCAACATTCTATATGCGCCCCAAAGCAGGGCAACATAAAGCGCCGCAGAAACTGTCAGGTAATTCAATCACATTCTCCCCTCTTAATAAAAACCCTGGGAATTGCCTTTCCCATTTCACGGTAAAAAGCCCTATTTTTGAATCTCGTCGTAAAGTGTTTCTACCGCTGTGCGAAGCTGATCGTCCTGAGACGGTTCAAGGGTTGTGAGCTTCGATTTCAGCTCGTCGGGCAGGTCAACCTCAATGTCCGGCATAATGCCCTTTTTATCAATGCATTCGCCTTTCGGCGTATAATATCTTGCATTGGTCAGATAAATGGCCGTGTCTTTCGTCAGCATATAGGGCGTTTGGCCTACGGCCTTGCCATAGGTTTTTTTGCCGATAATTTTTGCTGCCCCATAGGCCTGGGTACTGCCAGCCATCAGTTCCGACGCGCTGGCTGTGCCCTCGTTTACCAAAATGGCCATAGGAAGCGCCAAATGGTCTGCATCGGAATAAAAATATTGTTTCTTTCCCTTATTGTCCTCCAAATATGCAATGGTGCCCTTGGGCAGGAGCATGTCGGTCATTTGAAGTACGCTGTCGGCGTAGCCGCCGGGATTGTTTCTCAAATCAATAATCAATCCTTTTGCACCGCTCGCCTGAATACTTTCCAATCCTTCAGAAAATTCGTCCACTGTGCCGTGCTTAAACTCGGAAATACGGATATATCCAAGGTTTTCGTCCAGCATTTTATACGACACCGTGTCCACCGGAATCACGTCCCGTGTCACATCAAACACCTTTTCCTCCCCGTCCCGCAGCACATGGATTTTAACAGATGTTCCGGCAGCCGCGCCTTCGCCGCGGATGTGGTCCACCACGTCGTTGTAGCTGTCCTGGGTAACGGTCATGTCGTCCACCTGGGTTACAACATCGCCGGGAAGAATTCCGGCCTTTTGCGCCGGAGACCCGTCTGTAGGAGAAATTACCACCATTTGGTTCTGTTCTGCATTATAGCTTACCGTAATACCCACGCCCACATATTCCTCTTTGGTGCTTTCCTCATAGGAATCGAACGTGGTGGCGTCAAAATAGTAAGAATATGGGTCTTCTAAGCTTGCAACCATGGCGGATATGGCATAGTCGTTCATTTTGTCCATCTGCTCGTCGCTTAACTGGTCCACGTAATGTTCGCGGATTAAGTTCCGGGCCTGGGCCACAACGTCATATCGACTGAATCTGAAGTAAAAATAAGTTCCTGTAACAGCAACCGCCGCCGTTGCAATAAATGTACAAATTGCCGTTGCAACAAGTGTTTTTTTTGTGAACAACTTACGCATCTCCCTGAATGAATATGATATATTACTATGATATGTAAGGCATGGGGTCTGTAGTCTTGCCATTGATTAAAACTTCAAAATGGAGGTGGTTTCCGGTGGAATTGCCCGTTGTGCCAACCTTTGCAATAACCTGACCTTTTGTCACCTTCTGTCCGGCCGATACCAAAAGCTTGGAGGAATGGCCATAAAGTGTAGATGTGCCGCCGCCGTGGTCTACAACAACGCAGTTGCCATAGCCGCCGTTCCAGCCGGCCATTTTCACCGTGCCGTCTGCCGCAGCTAAAATGTTTGAGCCGCCGGGGGCCGCCAGGTCAACGCCGGAATGAAACTTCTGGGTTTTATAAATCGGGTGCAGACGGTATCCATAAGGCGAAGAAATCCGCACATAGCTGGGCGCTGGCCAGCAGAACTTGCCGCCGGTATATTTCACCGTGTCTGTGGTTTTGGAAAGCTTGGGAACCAAAGAAGCCTTTAAATCCTCCTCCTCTTTCCGCGCCTTTTCATACACCTTTTTATAGCTTTCAATGTCCTGTTCTAATTCTTCCGTCAGCTTTTCCTTTTCATCCAACTTTGTCTGAAGCGTGTTTTCTTTTTCCGAGGCAATTCCCCTGGCCTCTTCCTGCTCGCTTTTTTTCGTTTCCACAACAGCCTTTGCGGCTTCAACGCTGTTTTTTAAGCTGACCATTTCATCAATAACAGCCGTGTCATGCCTTGTAATTTCATTTATGGTTTCCACATGGGCCAAAAATTCGGAAAAGCTTTCCGAAGACAGCAACAGCTCTAAATAGGAGCTTGCCGAGGTTTCGTCCATGGAGCGCAGCACCTCTTTAAACTCGTCGTTGTGCTGTTCAATGTTTTGCTCATGCTTTGCAATTTCTTCTTCTTTTGCCTTAATCTCTGCGTCTGCCTCGTCAATAATCGAATCGATTTCATAAATCTCGGTCTGCACAATGTCGATTTCCCTGTCTAAGGCTTCGCTTTCTGCCACCACGTCTTCTTTCTCCGCTTCGGCAGCTTTTATTTTGTCCAGCGCCTCCTGCTTTTCCTTGCTGGCGTTGTTAATTTTTTCCTGCACGGTTTGTGCATGAACCACAGCCGTGTTGTCGTTCGTCAGACCAACGGGGAGGCAAAGCAGAACCGCCGCCGCTACCGCAATCAGTTTCCGTCTTGTTTTCATTTGCACACTACTCCTTTAACAACAATTCGCACGCCGCGTCAAACTGCCGGTCAATTTCAACTTCCACTTTGTCAATCTCATTGTTCAATGCATTTTGTGTGGTATAGTCCATCACACCATACGCATATAATCCCAAATCAGACTGAAACTTTTCCGTTGCCGAGGCTGTAAAACTGTCAAATGTATCATCAACATTCCCTGTGTAATACCCAAGCACCGTGAGCCGTTCTTCAATGGCCCGCACGTCTTCCGCTTTTGCACCCACAGAATACCGGTCGTTTATTGTCATGGGCGTCAGCCCCGACGCATCATAAGGTTCATAAGCGTTTTTCACCCGCACATCCGGCTCAATGCCCAAACCGTTAATTTTGCTGCCGTCGGGTTTTGTAAACTCTGCGACGGAAAGCTTAATGTCACCCAGCTGAAATCCGGGAGGGTTAATCAGGCGCATAAATTCCTGCATGCTGCCCTTGCCATAAGTGGTAAGTCCCACAACCTTGGCAAGTCCTAAATTTTGCATTGCTCCTGCAAAAAGTTCTGCTGCACTGGCGCTGTTTTCATTCACCAGCACCACCATTTTTCTGTCCGGTGCTTTCTTAAATTTTGCGTTAGACTTTAGTTCTGTGCTGAACCGTTCATCGTTATACTCAATTTTTGTTAAAACTGTGTCTTTCGGTACGAACAAGCTTAATATGTCAATGACACTGGAAAGGTCGCCCCCGGGATTATCCCGAACGTCAATAATCAGTTTTTTAATGCCCTGCCCCTCAATGTCAGCCAGTGCTTTTTCCACCGATTCCGGTGTGCTTAGCGCAAATTTACTGATATAGATATAGCCAATGCCATTGTCCTCCACTGTGTAACCCACGGTTTCGGCCAAAACACGCCTGCGCTGAACAGAAAGCTCCACATCTGCGTCTCCTCGGTGCACCTTAAGGTTCACCATGGTTCCTTCGTCTCCTTGAATGAGCGCCGAAGCCTCGTCTAACTCCAATCCAACAATGCCCTGTCCTTCCACTTGAAAAATAACGTCCCCTATCTGCATACCAGCATCAAATGCACCGCCTTCGGGATTTACCTCAACAATTTTAATGCCTTCGGGAACTCGCTCTATTGTTACACCAATGCCCACATAGGCCTTTTCCACAACGTTCACAAACTGTTCCAACTCTTCCTGGGTAAAATAGTCCGAATGTGGGTCTAAGGTGTCGGTAACGGCTTTGATGGAACCCTCCAAAAGCGTTGGGTCCATATTCATCACATAATCTAACACCGCTTCATACATGGCGCCTTTGTCCGCATCAAAACGATAATCCTCCGCAATTTTGTTGATAATGGCCCGAATGTAACGAGACGCCGTCTGCCCGGGCGTTTCCGCCGCATTGACCAAAGCTGCACCCTGGGGCATAATGAAAATCACTGCCGCAAGCAGGGTTGCAAGTATTTTTCTAATCTTTTTCATTGGTACCTCCCTTTTTGGGAATGTTCATTCCCTACATGTGTCTTGGTGCCGAAATGCCCAAAACTGCGAGGGCGTTTTGAATCACCTGCCCAGTAGCGGAAACAAGTTTTAACCGCGCCTCGGCAAGAGATGTGTCCTCGCAGTCCACCTTGCACGCGCTGTAAAAGCCGTGGAATGCGGTGGCCAGCTCCATAGTGTATTTTGTAATTTTGCTGGGATCCCGGGCCACAGCTGCCAGCTTAATTTCTTCCGGGAACCGCGCAAGCTCTTTCATTAAATCAATTTCCTTAGGATCGGTCAGGCGCGTTAAACTTAAGCCGTCACAATTTTTAACGGAAACACCCTTGTTTGCCAGCATATTTATTATACCGCAAATGCGGGCATGGGCATACTGCACATAAAACACGGGGTTGTCGCTGGACTGGCTCACCGCCAGCTCCAAGTCGAACTCAAAGTGGCTGTTTGCCTGGCGCATGTTAAAGAAAAACCGTGCCGCGTCTACGCCAATTTCCTCTAACAGGTCGCCTAAGGTGATGGCCTTTCCCGTCCGCTTCGACATTCTCACAGCTTCGCCGTCGCGCACTAAGCGCACCAGCTGCATTAAAATAATTTCAAGCCTGTCCGGCTCTATCCCTAACGCTTGCATGGCGGCCTTAAGACGCGCCACATGGCCGTGGTGGTCTGCTCCCCAAATGTCAATGGCGGTGTCGAACCCGCGGCTGACCAACTTATTTTTATGATATGCAATGTCTGCGGCAAAATAGGTTACAAACCCGTTTGCGCGAACAAGCACATCGTCTTTTTCCAGGCCAAACTCCGTGGCCTTAAACCAAATCGCGCCCTCCTGTTCGTAAGTATAGCCGCGCTCTGTAAGCTCCTCCACAGTTTTTAAAATATCGCCGTTTTCGTGCAGCTTGCTTTCGTGAAACCAAACGTCGTAATGAATGCCATAGTCAGAAAGCCCGTCTTTCATGGCATCAATATTTTTATAAAGGGTCGCGTCAATCAGCGCGGCCTTTAACTCCTCCTCCGGCACGTTTAAAAACCTGTCGCCGTGCTCTTTGGCAAAGTTTTCTGCGTGCTTGCGCACATCGTCGCCGTGATACCCATCTTCCGGGAACTCCACAGCGTCCTCGCCCAGCAGGGCCTGCTTATACCGTGCTGCCAGCGACACCGCCAGCTTTTCAATCTGGTTTCCTGCGTCGTTCACATAAAACTCTTTTGTCACATCAAAGCCTGCCAGCCTTAAAATGTTAGCCAAACAGTCCCCCAAAGCGCCGCCTCGGGCATTTCCCATGTGCATGGGCCCTGTTGGATTGGCGCTGACAAACTCTACATTTACCTTTTTGCCGCCGCCAAAATTCGTCTGCCCAAACTGGTCTTTCTCTGCTTCAATGGTGCTCAAAATTTGTGTAACATAGGCGGGATCCAGTTTAAAGTTGATAAACCCCGGCCCGGCAACAGAAACTTCCTTAATATAAGTGTCCGCGTAATCCATGTTGGAAACCAGGATATTTGCAATGTCCCTGGGTGCGCGCTTTGCCTGTTTTGCCATGAGCATGGCCGCATTCACAGAAAAGTCGCCGAAGTTTTTGTCCTTAGGCTCTTCAATTAAATAATCGGGAACGCTGCTTGCCGCCAGCTCTCCCTTTTGGTTTGCCGAATGAATTGCCCCGTCTGTCACATTCCTTACGAGGCCGGTTATGTCTTCATATAATGTCACTGATTTTCCACCTTTCTTATGTAAACATGCAGGTTGTTGCGAACGGGATCGCTGTCGTTAAGCTGAACAAAATAGTCTAGCTCAACC
This sequence comes from Congzhengia minquanensis, assembly GCF_014384785.1. Lineage (NCBI taxonomy): Bacteria > Bacillati > Bacillota > Clostridia > Eubacteriales > Oscillospiraceae > Congzhengia > Congzhengia minquanensis. Next base: position 193,412 of record NZ_JACRSU010000004.1, on the reverse strand, counting down.
TCTCCTCCGCTGTCATCTACGTCCACGCGCATTTCGTTGGTATACACATCCACGCTGAGGCTCCCGTAGGGCGTTCTGTAAATTCCTGTGTACTGCTTGTTGGCCTCAAACACCATCTGCGACGCACCACCGCCGTTTTCAAAGCGGATCATGGACACATAGTCGTCCTTAATCTTCAGCGTAGTGGTGGTGTTGTCATACCCCGTTATTTCGCTGCCCTCGTAGGACACATAAAATCTTCCGTCACGTTTTAAATATCTGCCTGCCGTGGTCAGTTCAAAATTGTCGTCCTCGCCGTCAACCGTCTGTCTGCCCGACAGCGTTATCCAAGCGTTTGTTTCCATACTGTTCTCCTCACATGTATTTTTCAATATCAATTTTTTCTACGCCGCCCGGAATCTCCTGCTGCAAAAACTTAGATCCCAGCTCGGCAAAATCGTCCGGACAGTCACTGACAAAAAATTGATACTGTCCGTCTGCCTTCCCGGTGCACAAAAGCCCGTTTTGCTCTAAATAGTCTTTCACAAACCCGGCGGTGACCCTTCCCGGGTCAATAAGCGTCACATGATGTCCCATAACCCCGCCAATGGTTTCCGCCAGCAGCGGATAGTGGGTGCAGCCCATAATCAGCGTGTCCACGCCCGCTTCTTTCATCTCTGTTAAATAGTGCTTCGCGGCAAGCTGTGCAATTTCGCCGGTGGTGAACCCATTTTCCACTAAAGGGACAAACAGCGGGCAAGGCTTCGAAATGGTAAAAATGCTTTCATCAATTTCTGCAATCAGCCGTTCATACGCGCCGGAGCGGATAGAACCCGCCGTTCCGATGATGCCGATACGCTTATTTTCCGTGGCTGCGACCGCCGCTTTTGCCGCCGCGCCAACCACGCCGAAAACCGGAACGTCAACCATTCCCTCCACCGACCGCAGCGCAATGGTGCTGGCGGTGCCGCAGGCAATGACAATAAGCTTTAAGTCAAATGTATTTAAGAACCGGATGTCGCTTTTTGTGTACTTAATAATGGTGTCGTTGGATTTCGATCCGTAGGGGACGCGGCCCGTATCGCCGAAATAGACGATAGGCTCATTGGGCAAAAGATGCATCAGCTCTTTCACCGCGGTGAGTCCGCCGAGACCGGAATCGAAAATCCCAATATAGTTTGAAGACAACGTTTATCTCCCTCCGAACTCATTCATAGCAAAGTCAATCAATCTGTCAAGCAAAACGCTGTTTTCAAGGCCGCTGCGCTCCCAAAGCATGGGATACATGCTGATGTCTGTGAATCCCGGCAGAGTGTTAATTTCGTTTAAACAAACCCTGCCTGTGTTTTTCTCCACAAAAAAGTCAACTCTTGCAAGGCCGGTGCAGTCTAACGCATAAAAGGCGCGCACTGCCAAACCGCGAATGGTTTCGGTCAAATCCCCATCTAGCTTTGCGGGAATTTCCAGCCCGGCGGTGTCGTCAATATATTTGGTGTCATAGTCATACATGGCCGTGGTTTTCACAATTTCTCCCAGGCACGAGGCCTCAGCCTTTTCATGGCTACCCAAAACGGCGCACTCCACCTCGCGGATGCCCATCATTTTTTCCACCAAAACCCGCCGATCTTCGTTTGCCGCAACTTTTAAAGCCGTCTTTAACTCGTTTTTATCCTGAACCAGCGTAATTCCAACAGAAGACCCTGCATTGGCAGGCTTCACTACAACGGGATAGCCAAAGGTTTTACAAATTTGTTCGTCCGCCGCGTCCACACTGTCCGCCGCGTTATGTACCAGGTCGAACCCTTCGGTTACGGGAATTCCCTCTTGAATCAGCACTTTTTTCGCCAAAATTTTATCCATGCACAGGGCGGAACCGGTGACGCCGTTGCCCACATAGGGAACCTGCGAAAGTTCAAAAACGCCCTGAATGGTGCCGTCCTCGCCGTTTTTGCCGTGGAGAACCGGAAAATAAACATCCACATGTTCTGTGAAAAAGTCGCCGTTTTTATTCACAATAATCAGGCCGCCGTGCTTGGGGTTCGGGGAAATTACGCAGGATTTGCCGGGCGCATCTGCCCAACTTCCGTCCTTAATATGGGAAATGTCTCCGCTGTAGAGAAAGCTCTCTCCCTCTTTTGTAATTCCCACAAGCAGCAGGCTGTATTTTTCTCTGTTTAAGTGGCTGATAATGTTATAAGCCGACATACAGGATATCTCATGTTCTGATGATTTGCCGCCAAATACGACGCAAACAGCAGGTTTCATAACGTTACGTCCTTTCCATCAATTCACATATAATTATGACAATCTTATTATATTATAGTACACTTGCCGCCGTTATACAATCTTTTTTTTCATTTGTATCACAAATTTAAAATTTTATTCACGAAACAGTAAATTTTCATTGACAAAAAAGAAACAAGCTTAATCTTGCTGTAATATTGGAGATATAAAATTGTAATAAAATCATGGCAGGAATGTATTGACTTTTCCAAAAGAACGGCATATAATTATCACGATTGAAAAGAAATAACAAAAACAAGCTACAAGCTCAATTTTGAGAAAGCGTGCGTGATTGTTATGAAACAGAACAATGATAAAAAAGGCTTTTGGATTCATATGTGGCCCTACATCCGCGAACACAAGGGAAAACTGATTTTCTGCGTGATTTGTGCGCTGATTGTGGGCGTTTGTGTGGCCGTTCAGCCCCTTGTAATTAAATATATTGTTGACAGCGGAATTTCAAATGATGCGTTGATGCCCAACGACAAAATCCGGTTTGTAGGGATGCTTTGCCTGTTATACATCGCCATTGCGACCACCAGGGTGTTCATCTGGCGAATGGGCTTTACCAAGATGTTCCGCGCCTTAGAGGGCTCTTTGTTCAACCTGAGGTCGAAATTTTTTGCCCATGTGCAGCAAATGGGCATGAAGTTTTACGAAAGCACCTCGGCGGGCGAGCTGTTTAACTGCATTATGGGAACTCCCATGGTGAACATTAAAACCTATATGAGCCAAATTTTTATGGGTGTGCCCTACCAGGTGGTATCTCTGGCAATTTCACTCACCGCCCTGTTGTATTACGACTGGGTGCTCACCGTAATTTTGCTTGCCACCGCAATGGTTATGGCGCTGTTTAACAAGTTTGCCCGGCGGAAAATGCGGCGGGTTTCCACCGACTATATCCGCAGCGAGGCCGAGGCCAGCAAATATTTAAGCGACACCCTAAACGGTATGGACGCGGTGAAGCTCTATTCCATTGAAGACAACACGTTTAAAAACTTTCAAAACATTTTAGGTCAGATGTATGAAAAAGGCGTAGTGGCTTCCACCTCTCAGCAAAAGGAGTCTTTAAAGCCTGAACTAATTCAGTATATCGGCACGGCGGTGGTATATTTTGTCGGCGCAATCTCCTGTGTTTACCGGGGCGTTTCCGTTGGTGTGCTCTATGCGTTTTTATCCAGCATGACCTCCATTCTGGGCATTTTAATCACCTGGCTGAACATCGGCCTGCAAAAGAGCAGCGCCGAATCGGGCTTAAACAAAATCATGGCCATTTTAAACACCAGCTCCGCCACCCCTGAAAAAGAGGAAACGCGCCAAAGAAGCGTGGAAGTTGAGCGCGACAGCGCCATGAAGAAGCAAAAGCCCTGCATTGCGTTTGAAAACATTGACTTTGCGTATGAAAACAGAAAAATATTTGAAAACTTCAGCTGCAGCATCCGCTACGGCGAAAGCGTGGCATTGGTTGGCAGCAGCGGAAGCGGCAAAAGCACCTTTTCAAAGCTTGCCATGCGGCTTTACGACGTGCAAAACGGCGCGGTGCTGGTTCACGGCAAGGACGTGCGAGACTACAGCCTCCACGACCTTCGGGTGTCGTTTGGAATTGTTCCCCAGAGCACCTTCATTTTCTACGGTTCCATTTGGGATAACATTAAAATTGCCCGGCCCGATGCTTCAAACAAAGATATTGTAAACGCAATGGAAATTGCCCACGTGCACGAGTTTGTAAACGAGCTGGAAAACGGGTGGAACACCGTGGTAGGCGACGGCGGGTTAGACCTTTCCGGCGGACAGAAGCAGCGCATTGCCATTGCCCGCGCGGTTTTGGGCAACCCCGATATCTTAATATTTGACGAGGCAACCTCGGCGTTAGACAACATCTCGGAACACGCCATTCAAGACGCAATGGAAACCTTAATGAAAACCCACACGGTTATCATCATTGCCCACAGGCTTTCCACCATTCGAAATGTAGACCGCATTTTGGTGTTTGAAAGCGGTAAGGTTGTGGAAGAAGGCTCCTATGACGCACTCAGTCAAAAGGAAGGCGGCACGTTTGCCGAACTTTTAAAGTATAACAAATAAAAAAAGCCGGACCGCAAATGCGGCCCGGCTTTTTTTATTCTTCAATAAATACAAGATTTAAAATGATGGCTTTTAATTCTTCTTTTAAAATTCCATGGCTGCTGGTGATAGAAAACACAGCCGGGCCATTTTGCCAAACGGCAACTTTGCACAGCCCTCCGCTTGACTTTACCGTCACAGCGTTTTCGCCGAATTGCTCGGTTTCTGTCAGCTCATAGGCGTTATAATCGCCGCTGATATCACCGGATCCGGTTCCCGTGCGGTAGGTGAGCCTGTCGTCTTCACTTTCATAATCAACCTGAATAAAATCTTTTCCCAGCTGAGACATATTTGTAATTTGATGCCCTTCCGGCATATATCCCGGCACAAAAAAATCGAAGCCTGCAAGGGCATGAAGCTCAGAAAATTCCTCTGCGCCCTGCATCGGATTTCCGCCGTTAACAGAAGGAAGCGTATCTTCAGGCGGTTCTCCGTCAGAGGGCAGCTGGCTCTCCAACGGTGGAAGCACGCCGGAGGAGGCATTCCCGCCGGGTTCGGCGTCTGCCGGAGGAGCGGATTGCTGCGGCGTATCCGGCTTGTTTGCGGAGCCGTCCGGTCGCGCTGTCTGTGCAGACCCATCGCTCTGCCCGTTCCCAGTCTTTGGTTTTTCCGGTTTTCCTGCCGGCGTTTTAACCGCAGGTTTCTCCTGGCTGGCAGGGGGTGTTGGCTTCTCTGCCGTAACTATTTCATCCCTCTCCGCCGTTGGCGCGTTGGATGTCTGCTGCGCCGGCGGCTCTGTCGGCACAAACTCCTCCGGCAGAGCGCTCTGCCCGCCAAAAGGAACTTTTTTTAAAACCGGCGCAAGACATAGAAATAAAAGCACACACGCCGCAAGGCTTCCATACCGGATGCGCCGGTATATTATTTTCTTTCTGTTTTTTTTATGTGAAAGGGCGGCATTCATGACTTTTGCTTTCATTTCGTCGGACAAAACAATTTTATCCATCGACGCTTTATATCGGTTCATCAAAGTCATAATCCTCCTTTAAAATTTGTTTCAGCAGCTTTCTGGCCCTGAATAAATGGGAACGCACCGTTGTCTGTGTTTGATGCAAAAGCTTTGCAATTTCCGCAGTGCGGTATCCCTCATAGTAATAAAGGTGTACCGCAACGCGGTACTGTTCAGGAAGGCTTAAAACCGCGCGGGTTACATCGCTTCCCTCGTCATAGCTGTCGCAAACCGGAATTTGGGCCTCCTCTTCAAAAAAGGAGGTGTGTTTTCTCCCGTAGGATTTTAACTTGTTTTTACAAAGGTTAACAGACGTTTTCATGAACCAGGCCTTTTCGTGGCCGCTGTCATTAAAATTCGGGGTATAGTCCATAAACTTGATAAAAACTTCCTGCACAACATCTTCGGCATCCTGCATGTTTTTTAAATAGGAAAAGGATAATCGTAGTATCATATCGCCGTATAAATTTAAAAGCCGGGATATGGTCTGTTCTGTCGACTCCAAACAAGATGCCTCCTTTTTTCATTTCCGCCGCACGGCCTGTAAAACCACAGCCTTTAAAAATTTTATTTTATATTTTCAATGATAACGCGGATATCATCCATAGAAAGTCCATTTTCTGCGTGAAGGGCAAACGTTTCGCCGCTATTCGTCCAAGCTGCGCTGTGAACGGTTTCACCCTCGCCCTTTACGGTTACGGTGAGCCCGCCGATTGTTACGTCTTTCACAGATTCATAAACAGAATAGTCACCGCTGATATCTTCGTCCCCTACAGCCGTTCTGTATGAAATTACACCGTTTCCCGATTCATAGAAAATCTGAAGCATTCGGTTTGAAATAGTGGTAACTGCGCTCATTTCATATCCTTCCGGAAGCTTGGTTGGAACAACAGCGTTAAAACCTGATGCCACAATTGCGTCTTCCACCGTTTTGTGCTCTTTTACAGGGTTGGGAATTTGAACCTGCGACTCTGTTTCCACCTGAAAGGTTATCGTGTTGTCTTTCACGATAACCGCATCGTCATTGCCAAATAAAATTTTGAACATGTTGGCCGGAACAAAGGTTGTGCCGTCTTTCAGTTCGGGGGCCGCGCCCAGCGCCGTCGGCGCAGACATGCCGATTGCAACGGAGCTTGCCTTAAAGTAGCTGTCAGCCCCTATGTAAACCGATGTGTTCACAGTTCCGTTGTCTAAGAAAATTCCCTGGTCTTCTGCCTTCCACTCAATCGCAAAGCCAAGCTTTTCACCAACGAAACGGACAGGAACCATAATTTGATCCCCTTTAGTATATACCGTTTTGTTCCCAATGTCCAGTTTTTCTTCATTCACAAAAATACTGTAGTTGTTTTCGCCGCCCGCTGATATTAAATTGCCTTCTGCCGAAACTGCAAACGACTGTGCGCAGATTAACGCGCCGCTTAATAATAATGTAGTAAATTTTTTCATGATGGTTACCTCCTGAAGTTGTATCATAATTTGTTTTTTGGGCCCTTCACTGATATAAACAACTGGTAAGGCAAAAATGTTGCAGGAAATCAAAAAAAATTTATCGAAACTTTTACGAAACCTTTACATTCTGTGAACACCAACGATTTTTCTTGTTTTTTCATGGGTTCCGTGTTATAATATATTTTGTATAATTATGTATAAACAGGAGATTTGTATGAAAAAAACAACGACAGGCTTATTTTTGGACACAGCCTTTGCCGCGGCCCTGTTCATAAAGGTTTTCAGCGCAGGATTTTCTTACTTCTGCGTGCTGGACGACTATGTTCAATATGGCTGCTATCCGCTGTATGACAACCTTTCCAGAGTTTATTTTGGAATTGGCACCGCGTCAAACCGGCCCCTGGCGGCGTTTTTCGACCCGGCAGTTTGGGGTGCGTTTTTTCCCAACATGGTTTTTGCGCTGCTCATTCTCTGCGCGTTGTTGTTTTTGTCTGCAAAGCTGTTTGACCGGTGTTTCACAATGTGTGGAATCGCCGTTACACCGTTTTTCTACGCGGTTTACCTGCTGCTTCCCCTGGGGTTTGAGGGAACATATTGGATTTCGGCGTCTTCAAGGATTGTGGTGGGGCTGTTTTTCACCGCGCTTACGGTATATCTTCTAATCACATATATAAAAGAAAGAAAAGCCTGGCAACTGTTGCTTTACGCGGTCTGCTCCCTGGCCTCTTTCGGATTTTATGAGTCTGTCACCGTGCTGTCCGGGCTTGTTCAGGGGCTGATTATTTTAAAATTTACCTTTGATGAAAAACAGTATAAACGCCTGTGGCTTTTGGCGATTCCGGCTTTGTGCACCGCCGCGGTGCTAGTCTATTATAAGCTGGCGGCCCACATCGGCGCTTTAGGCAGCCGTGCCGCAGAATTTTCTGTCACCCACATTGGCGCCCGGCTGGGCGAGCTTTTCTCCCAGTTTGGATATATCTTCACCGCCGGACTTTACCGCACCACTGCCGCAGGTTTTTTAGACGGGCTGAAAATTCTAATGCAGAACGGCGTTTTCGGCATTGTTATCAGCATTTTGATTTTATGTGTTTCTGTTCTTTGTGCATATGCCGGCGGAAAATATAAACTCTTTGCCGAAGCAAAGCTGTGCGTGCCGCTGGGACTGCTGCTGATTGTTTTGCCCCTTCTGCCCAACATATTGGTGCCGGACGTTTGGCTGACCTACCGCAGCATTGTGGTTTGCCTGCCTGGTTTTTGCGTGCTGTTTGCGCCGCTTTTGGCCTTGGCGTTTCAAAACCGCTGTGCGAAAACCGCCGCGCTGTTTTTGTTAACGTCGGTTTTTTTGGTGGGCTGTGTAAATGAGGTGCACACTTACAAAGCAGTGAGCGAATTGGACGGCCAAATTGTAAACGAGGTGTTACAGCACTTAGACGACGAGGTGCTGGCCGGCAAAAAAGAAACGGTTTTAGTGCTTTCGCAGGAGGTTATCACACCGCAGACGTCTTTTTACAAAGACCATGTGAAAAGCGTTTTTTATGCGGACTGGGCGGTTACCGGCGCTGTCCGCGCCTGCGCGCGGAATATAAAGATTAAAACCATTACTCCCGTATATTCCTTAGAAAATGTGGACACCGAGGGAAAGCAGGTTTTGTATATGGATGAATTTTATCATGTGACGGAGGAAACCAATGAGTGACAAAAAAAGGCTGAATGTTTTGGGCGTGGGCGTTGACACCGCTGCAATGAAAGAAGCGGCGGAAACGTTAGTTGCGGCAATGGACGGCGGTTCCGTTTACAGCGTATATACCCCCAATTCGGAAATTATTTTATATGCTTATAAAAATCCTGAATACTGTGCGGTTTTAAACCGGGGCGACATGGTAACGCCTGACGGAATCGGCGTGGTGCACGCTTCAAAAATTTTAAAACGGCCGCTACCCGAGCGTGTGGGCGGATTCGACCTGGCAAACATGGTTTTAGCCAAAATTGCAGGAACGGGCAAATCGGTTTATTTGTTCGGCGGAAAACCCGGCGTGGCAGAGGCTGCGGCGGAAAACCTTTGCCGTCTTTACCCCGGAACCAATATCTGCGGCACGGCGGACGGATATTTTGACACAGAAAAAGAGCAGCGAATTATAGAAGACATCAACGAGAAAAAGCCGGACCTTTTGTTTGTGTGTTTGGGCTTTCCCAAACAGGAGCTTTGGATTGATACACATAAACATGAACTGGGTGCCAAAGTATGTATGGGAATCGGCGGCAGCTTAGACGTGTTTGCAGGCACGGTGAAGCGAGCACCAGTCGGGTTTCAGAAACTGGGGCTTGAGTGGCTTTACCGCCTGATCAAACAGCCGTCCCGGTTTGTCAGAATGTTGGCGCTGCCCAAATTCGGCTTTACGGTTTTGCTCCACGGGAAACAATATTTAGAAAAATAAGGAGATTTTAAATGGCAGAATTTAAATCCGGCTTTGTCAGTATAATCGGCAGGCCCAACGTGGGGAAATCCACCTTAATAAACCGCCTTGTGGGCGAAAAAATTGCAATTATCTCCAGCAAGCCCCAAACCACCAGAAACAACATTTTGGGAATTTTAACAGACGAAGACAAACAAATTGTGTTTACCGACACGCCGGGAATTCACGAACCTACCAGCATGTTGGCGGAGATGATGGTAAAATCCGCAAATAACGCCTTAGTTGACACCGACGCCATTTTGCTTTTGGTGGAACCAATTGCCAACGTGGGACGGACGGAGGAAAAAATCATTGAGCGTTTAAAAAAACAAAAAACGCCTGTGATTTTGGTGATTAATAAAATCGACACAGTGAAAAAAGACGTGTTGCTGTCTGTTATCGCGGCATATACCAGTGTGTTCGAGTTTGCCGCGGTAGTGCCCATTTCCGCAAGGAAATCCGACGGGGTAGACGCCGTGAAGGCAGAGATTGAAAAATTTATAAAACCCGGCCCCCAATATTTTCCCGAGGACATGGTGACCGACCAGCCCCAGCGCCAGATTGCCGCAGAAATCATTCGGGAAAAGCTGCTCAGGAGCCTGAATAAAGAGGTGCCCCATGGCATTGCAATTGAAATCTTTTCTTTTGAGGAGTCGGCCTCGAAGCTTACCATTGAGGCAAACATATACTGCGAAAAACAGTCCCACAAGGGAATTATCATCGGCAAGGGCGGCGAAATGCTGAAAAAAATCGGTACCGAGGCCCGCACTGAGCTTGAACGCATGCATGTTAAAAAGGTGTTTTTGTCCCTGTGGGTTAAGGTGAATGAAGACTGGCGGAACAAACGAGGCAAAATTGCAAACTTTGGGTTTGAATTACAATAAACGAGTGGCGATGGCATGGAACTGATAAAAACAGACGGCGTTATTTTAAAACGGACTTATGTGGGAGAAAAAGACGCCATTATTAAAATTTTGACCAGCGGAGCAGGGCTGGTCTCCGCCTCTGTGAAGGGCGTTAAAAACATGAAAAGCAAGCTTGCTGCCGGAAGCCAGGTGTTTGGCTACAGCGATTTTGTGCTCCGGCCGGGCAAGGAACTTTTTGTTGTGACGCAAAGCGCACAAAAAGAGGGGTTTTTCGGCCTTTCCTCCAACATTGAGCGGCTTTCCTTTGCATCATACTTTGCAGAGCTCACCGCCGCGTTTCACCCCGGCGCTGAGGACGCAAAAGCCATTTTGCCCCTGCTTTTAAACACGTTATACCTGCTCTCAAACTCCAGCAAGAACATGGAGCTGATAAAATGCGTGTTCGAGCTTCGCCTTTTGTGCTATTTGGGGTTTGCCCCAGAGCTTGACGCCTGCACAGTGTGCGGCGATACCGAGAAGCTGTGCTTTTTCAGCCCCTCGGCAGGAGGAACGGTTTGCCGCGGCTGCGGCGCTTTGGCAGACGCATGCATTATTACCGAAAACACCCTGGCCGCCATGCGGTATGCGCAAAACAGCGACGACAAAAAGGCCTTTTCCTTTGCGCTTTCAAAAAGTGCAATCGACGAGTTTGCCCAGTGCACGGAAAAAATGTGCGAACAGGTGTTTTCCCGCCCTTTGCCGTCTTTGGCATATTTAAAACAAATTACAGGAAAACTTTAATTTTCCGGAGGAATTTATGAATTTAGATGCAATTTTAAAAACAGTTGAAAAACCTTCCCGCTATATCGGGAACGAATATAACAGCGTACACAAGGCGCTTGACGATATTTCCATCCGGTTTGGCTTCTGCTTTGCCGACGTGTATGAAATCGGCATGTCCCATTTAGGAATGAAAATTTTATACCACCTGCTGAACACTGCAGAAGACATTTACTGCGAGCGGTTCTTTGCCCCCTGGGTGGACATGGAGGAGCAGATGCGTACAGAAAACATTCCTTTGTTTTCGCTGGAAACCAAAACGCCTGCCAAAGAGTTCGACTTTTTGGGATTTACGCTTCAGTATGAAATGAGCTACACCAACATTTTAAATATGTTGGATTTGGGTCGCATTCCCTTTTATGCAAAAGACCGGGACGAGGAATATCCCATCATCTGTGCAGGCGGTCCCTGCGCCTATAACCCGGAGCCTTTGGCCGACTTTATCGACTTTTTTATGCTGGGCGAGGGCGAAGAAATCATGATGGAAGTGATGGACGTCTACCGCAGGGTGAAACAAAACGGCGGCAAAAAAGACGATTTCTTGCGGGAAATTGTGGTCATTGAGGGCATTTATGTGCCAAAATTTTATTATGTGGAATATCACGAAGACGGCACCATCAAATCCTTTACGAAAAACGATGAACATGCGCCGGACAAAATAAAAAAACGGATTATAAAGGATTTTGACAGCTCCTTTGCGCCGGACAATATCATTGTGCCGTTTATGGAAATTGTTCACGACAGAATTATGCTGGAAATTTTCCGCGGCTGCATCCGCGGCTGTCGGTTCTGCCAGGCGGGCATGATTTACCGCCCCGTGCGGGAGCGGTCGCCGGAAACGCTGCTTTCCTTGGCCCAGCGGCTTATTCAGAACACAGGGTATGAAGAAATTTCCCTTTCCTCTTTAAGCACCAGCGACTATACAAGCTTAAAAGAGCTTACCGACGGGCTTCTTGCCCTTACGGAGCAGAAAAAAATCGGCCTGTCTCTGCCGTCACTTCGGCTGGACAACTTTTCCATAGAGCTTATGCAAAAGGTACAAAAAGTAAGAAAATCCGGCCTGACCTTTGCGCCGGAGGCAGGAACCCAGCGGCTTCGGGACGTAATTAATAAAAACATTACGGAGCAGGATTTAAGCACTGCGGCGCAAACGGCGTTTTCCGGCGGCTACGGCACAATTAAGCTCTATTTTATGATTGGCCTGCCCACCGAAACGGAAGACGATATTTTAGGAATTTCGAAGTTGGCAGACGAGGTGGTTTCCATCTACAAGCACACGCCGAAGGAAATACGCAACAAAAACCTGCGGGTTACGGTGAGCGTTTCCTCCTTTGTGCCGAAGCCCTTCACGCCCTTCCAGTGGTTCGGGCAGAACACACAGGGGCAGCTGTTTGAAAAACAGATGCTTTTAAAAGACGCAATCAAAAACCGCTACGTTTCTTATAACTGGCACGACTCCTCTTTAAGCATTTTAGAGGGCGTGTTTGCCCGTGGAGACCGAAAGCTTTCTAAAGTATTGGTTGAAGCGCACCGGCTGGGCGCAAAGTTTGACAGTTGGCACGAATTTTTTAACATGGAAACATGGCAAACCGCCTTTGCAAACACCGGCATTGACCCCTCATTTTATAACGAGAGGGAGCGCAGCTATGAAGAAATTCTCCCCTGGGATCACATTGACATCGGCGTCTCCAAAGCGTTTTTGATGAATGAGAACGAAAAGGCAAAGCGGGGCGAGCCAACCGCCAACTGCCGGGAAAAATGCGCCGGCTGCGGCGTCATTCCGTCGTTTGGAGGTGGGTTCTGTGGCTAAATTCCGCATTCAGTTTACAAAGTATGGCGACATGAAATATGTGTCCCACTTAGACATGATCCGTCTGTTTACGCGCATGTTTCACCGGGCGGAGCTGCCCGTGGCATATTCCAACGGATTTAACCCCCACCCGAAAATGTCGGTTCTGCTGCCGCTGTCTGTGGGGTTTGAGTCGTCCTGCGAATATTTAGACGCCGAGTTTGAAAAAAGCGTCAGCATGCTGGAGTGCTTGAAAAAATTAAAATCCGCAGCGCCTTTGGGCATGGAAATTCCCCAAATTTGCGAGTTAAACGAAACCAGCAGGAAAGCAAAGGAAATCCGCTACGCAAGTTATGATATCACCACAGACGCGAAAATAGATGCAGACAACCTGGAACGCTTTTTAGAGCGCGAAACCGTTGAAATTGTGAAAAAAACAAAACGCTCCGAGGGCGTGGCGGACATTCGGTCCGATATTATGGATTTGTGCCGGAAAGAGGAACACTCCTTTTCTGCAGTGATTTCCGCAGGCAGCAACGCAAACTTAAAACCAGATTTATTAATAGAGGCAATGAAAACATATATAGAAGAATTTCGTCCCCAAACGGTCAGCATTTGCCGCACGGGCATTCTAACGGAACGGGGCGAACCGATGATGTAGTTTTACATACCGAAATGGGGTGAACGAATTGACTGCGCGGCAGGTGGCACTTGAAATTTTAACGAAAACCGAAACAAATCACGGATATTTAAATCTGGTGTATATGGAGGTTTTAAAGGCGAACAGCTTTTCGCCCTTAGACGCCGCTTTTATAAAAGAACTGGTTTTCGGCGTTTACCGAAACAAGCTTTATTTAGATTACATCATCCGCGCAAACTCTTCCCTGCGCCTGAAAAAAATTGAACCGACGGTATTAAACATTTTGCGGTTGGGCGTTTATCAGATTTTGTTTATGGATAAAATTCCCGACCACGCCGCTGTGTCAGAGGCGGTTTCCCTTTCGAAAAAACGAAGCCGCGGCCGCACGGCGGGGTTCGTAAACGCTGTTTTGCGGTCGGTGCTGCGAAGCGGCGGGGCTGACCTTTCGCCCTTAAAAAAAGACGCCGTAAAGTATTTCAGCGTAAAATTCTCCTACCCCGAGGAGTTGACCTCGTTTTTTGTAAACACCTTTGGCAAGAGCCGTGCAGAGGCGCTTTTGGCGGCAGGGAACGAAACACCGCCCCTCTGTGTTCGGGTAAATATTTTAAAAACAACCCGGCAGGAGCTGGCTGAAAAACTGCACCGCGCCGGCATTGAAACGAAAGAAACGCCGTTTACCGACTGCGGACTGTATCTGTTTGGCGCAAGCGAGCAGGCAAGACGGGAGTTTTCTGCTCTTTTCACTGTGCAGGACCAAAGCTCACAGCTTGCAGCACTTTCCCTTTCGCCCGAGCCGGGCGACACGGTGTTAGACCTTTGCGCCGCACCGGGCGGCAAAACCACGCACTTAGCAGAGCTGATGGAAAACTGCGGACAAATTTACGCCTCAGACCTGTATGAAAAACGGCTTCATGCCGTAAACGAGGCGGCAAAACGGCTGGGCATTACCATAATAAAAACCAAACAGGCAGACGCGGCGGAGCCCAATCCGGCACTTAGACAGATTGCCGACAAAGTCCTGCTGGACGTGCCCTGTTCCGGGCTGGGTATTATCCGGCGCAAACCTGACATAAAATATAAAGAACACATTACCGATTTTGATGAAATTTTATCTGTGCAGCAGCAAATTTTAAACACGGCAAAAGAGTATGTAAAGCCCGGCGGCATTTTGGTTTACTCCACCTGCACCATAAACCCTTCCGAAAACTTGGGGCGCGTTCATGCTTTTTTAAAGGAAAATCCGAATTTTGAAATGGACGCAATGAAAAACCCCCACATCACCGGGGAAATGGCACAGCGGGCCAAAGCGGGATTTATCGAGCTGTTTCCGGACACGGATAACAGCGACGGATTTTTTGTTTGCAGGCTGAAAAAATTAAGATAGAAGAAAAGGCTAACCCATGAAAACAGATTTCAGAAACCTTACATTTGAAGAAACCCAGGCGCTTTGCAAGTCGCTTTCGCTGCCCGGCTACCGCGCCGGACAGATTTTCAGCGCCGTTTTTAAAACAGACGCGATTTGCGAAATTACCACCCTTTCTAAGGAGCTGAGAGAAACCCTTTCGGAACATTATTATATCGGAACCCTCACCTGCCGGGAAAAACAGGTGTCGAAAAAAGACGGCACCGTGAAGTTTTTGTTCTGCCTTTCCGACGGCAGCCTGATTGAAAGCGTGTTCATGCGCTATCACCATGGCAACACGCTGTGCGTGTCCACCCAGGTGGGCTGTGCCATGGGGTGTGCGTTCTGTGCTTCCACAATCGGCGGCAAGGTGCGCAACCTCTCCGCTGCCGAAATTTTAGAGCAAATCTTGGCGGCAGAAAAGGAAACCGGCGAAAAAATCTCCAATATTGTGATGATGGGCATCGGCGAACCGTTAGACAATTTTGACAACGTGGTAAAATTCTTAAAAATTGTGAACCATAAAGACGCGCTGAATATCGGCTACCGCCACATTTCGCTGTCCACTTGCGGGGTGGTGCCGAAAATTTATGAGCTGGCAAGCCTGAACTTGCCAATTACGCTTTCTGTTTCGCTTCACGCGCCTTTTAACGATTTACGAAGCGAAATTATGCCCATCAACAAAAAATATCCGCTGGAAACCTTAACCGCGGCAATGACGCATTATATTCAAAAAACAAACCGGCGGATCAGCATTGAATATGCCTTGATCCGCGGCAAAAACGACAGCACAGCCTGTGCGGACAAATTGGCAAAACTGTTTTCCGGCGGGCTTTACCATATCAATTTAATTCCCGTGAACAACGTGCGGGAACGTGATTTTAAAAAAACAGAAAAACAGCATGTGGCGGCGTTTTTAAAACGGCTTGCCGAAAGAGGCTTAAACGCTACCGTAAGGCGAGAGCTGGGAAGCGACATAGACGCTGCATGCGGACAGCTCAGGAAAAAAGCAGCACACATAGAAACAGACATAAATTAACGAGGTGATAAACGAATGGAAGTGAGTTCAGCTACAAGCGTCGGACGCATCCGTCCTCTAAACGAGGATTCCTATTTTGTGTCCGAGCCTGACCAGTCCGGCACGGTTTTGGCCATTGTTGCCGACGGCATGGGCGGCCACAACGCAGGCGAGGTTGCCAGCGGCAAGGCCGTGGGAATTGTGCAGAAGGACGTTCTTGGAAAATGCGGCAAAAATGCAAAAGACGTTTTGGTAAAAGCCGTAAACGACGCCAACCGCGAAATTTATGAAATGAGCGTAAACGCCAGAAATCTTTCGGGCATGGGCACCACCATGACGGCCTGCGTTGCGGAGGAACACAACGTAACCGCGGTTCAGGTGGGCGATTCCAGGCTATACTTAATCCGCGGGGAGAAAATTACGCAAATTACAAAAGACCACTCCCTGGTGGAAATGCTTTTAGAAAACGGCAAAATCACGAAGGAGGAGGCGCGGCGCCATCCTCAGAAGAACATCATTACCCGCGCGGTGGGAACGGACAAGACCGTTGAAGCGGACATTTACGAGTTTCGGGCAGAGGCGGGCGACGTAATTCTGCTCTGCTCCGACGGCTTGGTGAACATGGTGGAGGACGAAGAAATTCTGTCTGTTATAAATTTAAGCGAAACGCTAAACGACGCGGCAAACAAACTGGTTGCGGAAGCGGAAACCGCTGGCGGCACGGATAATATAACCGTAATTTTAATCAGGTTTTAAAATTACCAGAAACGGAGATGGCTAATCATGATGAGTGGAAAGATTATTGATGGGAGATACGAAATTATAGAGGAAATCGGCCGGGGCGGAATGGCCATTGTTTACCGGGCAAAATGCCTGGTTCTAAACCGGTATGTGGCAATTAAGGTGCTGCGTCCGGAATACCGGGACGATTTGGAGTTTATCAAGCGGTTTAAAATTGAGGCTCAGTCTGCTGGCAGCCTGTCTCACCCGAACATCGTTTCAATTTATGATGTAGGAAACGAAGACGATTTGGAATATATCGTCATGGAATATGTGGAGGGCATCACCTTAAAACAATACTTGAGCGCAAAGGGAGTTCTCCAGTGGAAAGAGGCGGTTGACTATGCTTCCCAAATTTGTTCCGGTCTTGAGCATGCTCACAAAAAGGGCATTGTGCATAAAGACATTAAGCCGGAAAACATTATCATCACTAAAGAGGGAATTTTAAAAATTACCGATTTTGGCATTGCAAAGGCGTTAAACCAGGGAACCATTACCACCGGCGGCCTCACCATGGGCAGCGTGCATTATTTTTCGCCGGAGCAGGCCCGGGGCGGGTTTACCGACGCGAAAACTGACCTTTATTCTTTGGGCATTTTAACCTACGAGATGGTGACGGGACGGCTCCCCTTTGAAGGGGAATCCGCCATCAGCATTGCCATGCAGCATTTAGAAACCGAGCCTGTGCGCCCGTCGGTGTTTAACCCGTCTATTCCAAAATCCTTGGAAACGGTAATTTTAAAAGCAATGAAAAAAGAACAGAGCGAACGGTATCAAACGGCCACACAAATGCTGATTGACTTAAAAAAGGTTTACGTGGGCTCTGAGGTACGGTACGACGAAGGAGATGAGTTTACGAAAAAATTCACGCCGATTAATCCGCAAACTGCAAGCAACAAAAACGGTGCACCCCAGGGTGCGAAAAACGGCACCCCCCAGCGCAGATCCCAGAACAGCCAAGGCAAAGCCCCTGTGAAAAAACAGCCCTCCCGCGCCGAGCTCGCCAAGGCGAAAAAGAAGAAAAAGAAAGGCGACACCTTAGGCATTGTGGCCGGCATTTTTGCTGGTATTGCGGTGATTGCCTTAGCGATTTGGGGCTGGTCGTTTATGACGGGCGGCTCAAAAAACGAGGTGGAGTGTCCTGAACTTGTGAACCACACCTGTGCCGAGGCGCTGGAACTAATTGAAGGCACCAAGCTGAAAATTGTGCAGGAAAACGGCAAGGAAATTCAGGCAGATGATGAGGGCATCATTGTAACGCAGGACCCAAAAAGCGGCAAAAAAATTAAAAACAACGCAAAAATAACCGTCACATTGGGCGACCAGCCTGCCACTATGGAAAAAATCCCCTCAGTTGCAGGAATGACGGAGGCAGACGCAACTTCTGCATTAAAAGCGCTGAAATTTGACGTTACCGTGGAACGGCAGGACAACAGCGACGTAGCCGCAGGCCGCGTTATCAGCACCCATCCGGCGGCCGGCACCTCTGCATCGGAGGGTTCTGTCGTTACCATATACGTAAGCAACGGCAATAAAAACGACAACACCGAAAATGAATATACCATTGTTCCCGATTTGCTTGGTAAAACGGAAAACGAAGCGAAATCTGCTTTAGAGCGCGCCGACTTAAAGCTTGGTGAAGTGCAGCAGGTGGCAAGCGAAAAGGAAAAGGGAACGGTTGTGAAACAGTCTGAAGCTGAGGGCAACCGGGTGAAGAAAAATAAAGCCATCGACATTCGCATCAGCAGCGGCAAAGCGGCAACCTCCGCCACGCCAACACCTTCTGCAAAGCCCTCGGCAAGCGCATCTCCCTCCTCCACGCCGAAGCCTTCGTCCACGCCCACCAGCGGCGGCGATGACGAACCAAACGAGGGCGGCAACAACGGCACAAATGAGGATTAACCGAAAGGACGGCTTGCATAAATGACTGGTACAATCATGAAAGGAATCGGCGGGTTCTATTATGTAAAATGCGACAGCGGTACGGTTTTCTCCTGCCGCGCAAGGGGCCGGTTCCGCAAAGACGGGCAGGTTCCCATGGTGGGTGACAGGGTGGAGATTGAAATTACCGACCCAGAAGAAAAGGAAGGGTATGTAACCAAAATCGGGCCGCGGAAAAACCAGTTTTTCCGGCCTCCCGTTTCCAATATTGACTTACTTTTGGTCACCTTTGCCATAAGCGCACCGGAACCGGCCTTAGAATTGATTGACAAGCTGACAGTAACTGCGGTATCCCAGGGGGTAGCCTGCGCCGTGTGCATTAATAAAGCAGAATTGAACCGGGAAAAAGCCGCCAATTTGGCAAAGGAATATGCATTGGCAGACTTTCCCGTGATTGTCTGCTCCGCCAAAACAGGCGAGGGTGTGGATCGTTTAAAAGACCTGTTAAAGGGAAAGGTTACTGCACTGGCCGGAAGCTCGGGAGTTGGGAAATCCAGTCTGCTCAACGCCATGGGGGAAAACTTCACCTTAAAAACCGGAGCGGTGAGCGATAAAATTCAGCGGGGAAAACACACCACACGGCACACAGAGCTGTTCCCTCTCTCCTTCGGAGGTTTTGTGTTCGACACGCCGGGGTTTGGCTCTTTTGAAGTGGAAAAAATGATGGCCCAGAATCTTTCCGCCATGTTTCCGGAAATTGCAAAACACGGCGGCCAGTGCCGGTTTCCGGGATGCAGCCACATCACCGAGCCGGACTGCTCGGTGAAAGACGCATTAAATAGAGGCGAAATCGGTCAAAACCGCTACAACAGCTACTGTGCGCTTTACAACTCTTTAAAAGATGTTAAAGACTGGCAGCTTTAAAAAGAACAGCTATTAAAGATTTATATCATTTTCTATTAAATCAGAACAACAAGAGGTGAAGCATTATGACGCCAAAAGAACGTGCAGTGGCGGCGCTGAATTTGCAGACGCCGGATATGGTTCCTACTTTTGAACTGGAGTTTCAGTTAGCAGAGGAAATGTTCGGCAGACCCTTATTCGGCGCGCAGTTCAGCGAGGAAAACCAACGCAAAATGAGCCGGAAGGAAAAAGACCGCGCCATTTATGAAGAGGCGGAATATACCGCAGAGGTTTATTCCAAATTGGAATATTCCATTATTCCGGCGCACGGATATGAATTAAATGACCCAAACGACTTAGCCCTGTATCATCGCTGTCTGCGCGAAATTGTAGGCGATACCGTAATGCTCGGAAGCCACGGCGACGGTACGTTTGCAATCCCGGACGGCAATGAAATGTATGAATTTGCATACCGCATGGCGGACGACCCCGAGGGACTGAAAGCAGAAGCGCAGAAACGGGCAGACGCGGCGATTGAACACAACAAATGGCTGCAGGAAAACGGCATCGACTGCCTGCTGCTCTGTTCGGATTATTGTTATAATAACGGACCGTTTCTGTCTCCTCAAAACTTTGGCGAGTTCATTCAGCCGTATCTGTATCAGATTATTGACGCTGCCAGAAAAGACGGATTATATACCATTAAACACACAGACGGAAACATTATGCCGATTTTAGACCAATTGGTGGAATGTAACCCTCACGCTCTGCACTCGTTAGACCCCATGGCAGGCGTGGACATTAAAAAGGTAAAAGAGCTGGTGGGCGACAAGGTGTGCCTGTGCGGCAATGTGCATTGTGCGGCGCTGCAAACCGGCACCGAACAGGATGTGACAGACAGCGCGGAATATTGTCTGACCTACGGAAAGCCCGGCGGCGGATACATCTTCTGCACCAGCAACGTGCCGTTTAAAGGAATGGATCCCAAGCGCTATCAGTTGGTATTGGATATCTGGAAACGGATGCGCATGTATTAAATAAGAGAACAGCCGAAAACGGCAGCATTAAAGGGAGGAATACCAATGATTTTATTAGCTCCATCCATTCTTTCGGCAGATTTTTCCCGATTGGGCGAGGAGGTGTCTGCGGTGGAAGCCGCAGGCGCGCAATATCTTCATATCGACGTAATGGACGGGCATTTTGTGCCCAACATTTCATTTGGTGCGCCGGTGATGAAAAGCATTCGTAAAATGAGCCAAATGGTGTTCGACGTTCATTTAATGATTTCGGACCCCCTGCGCTATATTGACGATTTTGCGGCCGCCGGAGCAGATATTATTACGTTTCACATTGGCTGCAGCAGCGACATCGATGAAACGCTGGATAAAATAAAGTCGCACAACATAAAATGCGGCCTGGCTGTGAACCCCGACATTCCGGCAGAGCGGCTGTTCCCTTACCGGGACAAAATCGACATGGCGCTGATTATGTCGGTGTTTGCAGGCTTCGGCGGTCAGAGCTACATTGACGGTGTAAACGCCAAAATCCAGGCAGCGCGAACCTTTTTCGGCCCGGATTTCGACATTGAGGTTGACGGCGGCATAAATTTAACGAACAAAACTGTTCCCATAGCAAACGGCGCAAACGTTTTGGTTGCAGGCACTGCAATTTTTGGGGCGCAGTCGCCCAAAGAGGCGGTTTGCTCATTTTTAAACGAAACGGAGATAGACAATTGAACGCGTTGATTTTTGCCGGCGGTGATTTTGACGGTCTGCCGGAGGGCGTTTGCCCTGATGATTTCAACCTGATTCTTGCCGCGGACAAAGGCTACAGCTATGCGGAACGCTTAAGGCTGGTACCAGACATATTTGTTGGTGATTTAGACTCTTTCTTTGACGAAAACAAAATTCAAAGCCGGGAAATTGTTCGCCTTCGGCCGGAAAAGGACATGACCGACACCCAGGAAGCCATTCAAATTGCAACCCGCCATGGCGCAGACAGCATTTTGGTTTTAGGTGCGCTGGGAGGGCGGATTGACCACACCCTTGCCAATATTCAACTGTTAAAGTTTGGGCTTGACCGCGGCGTAAAAGTCGCTCTTGCGGACAAGGACAATTACATAACGCTGATCAACACCCCAGTGCGGATTCCGCGGCAGGAAGGCCGGTGCCTTTCTTTAATTCCACTCACCAAATGCGAGCACGTGTTTGCCCGGGGAGTTTACTATCCCTTAAGCGACGCGGTAATGGATTTGGGTAACTCTTTGGGGGTCAGCAACGAATTTATTCAGGAATATGCAGAAATTGACCCGGGAAACGGGCTAATGTTACTGATGGTTTGCAGAAAAAAATAGAGGACGGTGGAACAATGATTGCATTAAATGAAACAGAAAAAAAGTGGGTTGACGAAATGTGGGAAAGGTTAGACAAAAAGCTTTCCAAAACCTGCATTTCCGCCCGGGGCAAGCTGCCCTACACCACGGTGAACGGCGTGTTTGACGACAAGCAGGGTGAGGACATATCCTGGTGGACAAACGGCTTTTGGGGCGGTCTGATGTGGCTAATGTATGTCGGCACAAAAAACGAGGAATACCGCAAAACGGCGGAGGTAACGGAAGAACTGTTAGACAAGGCGCTTGAAAACTTTTTCGGTCTGCATCACGACGTTGGGTTCATGTGGAACTTAACCGCCGGTGTGAACTTCCGGCTCACCGGAAACGAGCGCTCTCACGCGCGGTTTATGACAGCGGCGTCGATTTTAGCGTCCCGCTATAACACCAAAGGCGGCTTTATCCGCGCCTGGAACGGAGACGGCCATGAGGGCTGGGCCATCATCGACTGCATGATGAACATTCCCCTTTTATACCGCGCCGCAGTTGATGCCAAAGACGACCGGTTCCGCTATATTGCCGAGAGCCATGCGGAAAAAACACAAAAATTTCATGTGCGTCCCGACGGGTCGGTGAACCACATTAACGAATATGACCCGGAAACGGGAGAGCTGATAAAAACCTTTGGCGGGCAGGGTTATGGCGAGGGGTCGTCCTGGTCCCGGGGGCAGGCCTGGGCGCTTTATGGGTTTGTGCTGAGCTTTATCCATACAGGAAAGCAGGAATATTTAGACACGGCAAAACGGGTTGCCCACTACTTTATCGCAGCGGTGTGCGACGACTATCTTCCTAAATCCGATTTCAGAAGCCCGGAGGAGCCGGTGATTTACGACTCCACAGCAGGCATGATTGCTGCCTGCGGGCTCATTGAAATTGCCAAGGCTGTTCCGGAGTTTGAAAGCAGGCTTTACCAAAACGCCGCAATGAAGCTTTTACACGCGGCTGAGGAAGCGTTTGCCGACTGGACGGACAAAGAGGAATCTATCCTTCGGTGCGGCTCGGAAAGCTATCATGGGAACAACTTCCCGATTATTTATGCAGACTATTATTTTGCAGAAGCAATTTATAAACTGAAAGGTTTTGACATGCTTTTCTGGTAAAGAACGCAAAGCGAAAGGCGCGTGGAACATACATGAAATCAAAAATAAAAAAGACCTATGGAATTATCGGCTTAGGCCGGTTTGGCACAGCTTTGGCGGTGCATCTGGCGGAATCGGGCAGCGAAATTATGGTGATTGACGCCAGCGAAGACAGCATTCGGAAGCTGCGGGACTATACCCAATATGCCTTTGTAATTAAAAATGGACTGGACAAGGAAACATTAGAGGCCACCGGAATTCAGGACTGCGACGTCGTGGTGGTGGCAATTGGCGAGAACATCGACACCAGCATTTTGGTGACGCTTCATTTGGTGAGCATGGGCGTAAAACGCGTCATTGCCAAGGCAACCAATGCAGACCACGGCGAAATTTTAGAAAAAATCGGGGCCGAGGTGGTTTACCCCGAGCGGGACATGGCGGAACGGCTGGCAAGCCGCCTGCTGTCTGAGCGGATTCAAAACCTGTTTGAGCTGAAGGGTGACATTGATATTGCAGAAATTAGCTTGCCGGATTCTTTCGCGGGAAAAACGGTTTTAGAGTCGGAAATCCGGAAAAAGTATAAGCTGAACATCATCGCGATCAGCCGGGGAAAAGATGTGATTACTGAAATCAGGCCCGACGAAATTTTTGACCGGGAGGATAAACTCATCGTCATTGGCAAGTCTGAAAATATTCGCAAATTTGAGGCGGAAACATAATTTTACGTCGAAAATTCTGAGAAATGCTTGAAAAAAACCTTACAATATATTATAATAGTGAATAACTATGTGATATATTGTGAGGTTTTTTGATTGAACGGCGAGCGTGTCATAAATAAGGAAAAGCTGCTGAGCTACAGCGCCTTTTTAAGCATTCTGGTGATTTTAATCCATACGGAAAATCTCGGAAATTTTTCTGTTTCCCCCAATCAGTCCGTCTTTGAAAAGTTTGTTTACTATTTTGAACGGCTGATTTCCGGTGACATTGCTAAAATCGGCGTTCCATCGTTTTTCATGTTTTCGGGTATTCTGTTTTACCGGGATTTTAATTTCAGCAAATATCCGCAAAAAATGAAAAACCGTTTCTTTTCGCTGATCATTCCATACCTTTTGTGGAACCTGTTCCGCTTTTCGCTTTTTTATCTTTTGGGCAAGTTTCACGTTGTGGAGGACGTTCTACACATCAACCGTGTGGTTTTCACCCCTGAAAACTTTTTAGAGGGCGTGTTTTTATATAAATACAACCTGGGCTATTGGTTCATGTATCAGCTCATTTTATACACACTGCTTTGCCCAGTCATTTATGTGCTTCTAAAAAACAAGCCTGTGGCAATTGTCACTTTAAGCGCGGTGTTTCTGTTGTTTTGCACCGACGCAGCAGGAAACCTTTCCATGAATGTGTTCCACCAAAAATTTATCCAAATCGACGGCCTGTTTTACTATATGCTGGGCGGTTTTGTAGGAATGCACTATTTTGACGCAGTAAATAAAAAAGAGAAACAGATAAAACGCCTGGCGGTATTGGGCGTGGTTTTGGGACAGGCCTTTTTCGTGCTGTTTCAGGTAACCCAGGCCCTTGTGTTTCACATTTTGTTCTGCACCGTGTCAGCCGTTTCGTTCTGGTTTCTGTTCGACAGCGTCATTACAAAGCCGCTGCCCAAAAATATTACGACCATTACATTTTTCATATATTCCGCCCACGGAACGATTTTAGAGTTTTTCCAGGCGGCAAATCAGCTCATTTTTCCCGTCACACCGGTCACTGCGCTGTTTGAGTATCTTCTGCTCCCAGTAATTACGCTGGCGCTGTTAGTGGCCCTGTCGATGCTGCTGAAGCGGTATGCCGGGGGAATTTGGAAACTTATGAACGGCTCCAGATAAACACGGAGTAAAGGAGGGGTTCTGTATGAAAAAATTTATTTGCACCATGCTTTATGTTATCATGTCCTTTGGCATTTGTGCAGGTGTCAGCGCAGGCGCCATGACAAGGATATATTATCCCGACGGCTCGGACAGGCTTGTTGGGCAAAGCGCAGTTGAAGCCGAAACAAAACACGGCGGCAAGCTTGTTCCCATAAAAAAGCAGAACGAGGCGCCTCCGGCGACAGAAAAATCGCCGGTGCCTGAAAACACGAAAGCGCCGGAGCCGACTCCTACGCCTGAACCGGAGCCGGTAGAACTTGTTACCATGTATGCCCCTGACGGCCGCACCATCGACGTTTATGAAAGCGAAATGCAGGATTATAAAGAGGTTGGCTGGTATGAGGAGCCTGTAATGACAGTTTATGCCACCGACAGCCGCACATTGGATATAAAAAAGTCGGAGCTTGACTCGTACCTGGATGCCGGGTGGTATCAAAGTCCGGCCGATTTTCCGAAAAAAGCCCCAACCGGCACCAAAATGGTGGCCCTCACGTTTGACGACGGCCCCAGCAAGTTTACGCCAAAAATTTTAGACTGTTTAGAGGCCAACAACGCAAAAGCCACTTTTTTTGTGGTAGGCTATAACATAAAGCCCCATTCCTCCGTGCTGAAGCGGGTCTATGACCTGGGCATGGAAATTGGAAGCCACACCATGAACCACAAAAATTTAAAAACCCTGGGGGCAGACGGCGTGAAAGCGGAACTAAAAGACGTTTCCGACGCAATTGCTGCCGTCACCGGCGCTAAGCCAACGTTAATCCGTCCGCCATATGGAAATTATAACAGCACCGTTTCTTCTTTGGCTGACGCACCGCTCATCATGTGGTCTGTGGACACGCTGGACTGGAAAACCAGAAACGCAGACAGCACCGTTAACGCCATTTTAAAAAATGTGAAAGACGGTTCTGTAGTTTTAATGCACGACCTCTACAGCCAGTCTGCCGAGGCGGCGGTTCGGGCGATTCCCGAGCTTATCTCCCGGGGCTACAAACTGGTTACCATAAGCGAGCTGGCTGAGTCCAAGGGCGTTTCCTTAGAAAACGGAAAGGCATACAGTTCGTTTCATTGATAAAAACAGCGCCGAGCGCATTTGCTGCGTCCGGCGCTGTTTTTATTTTGTGAAATCGCTGTCAAAAGCAGGCGCGTAGGGCGTAATAAAATCTTCTGCGGAAAGAACAAAAAGTTTCACGCGGTTGCCTCTGTCGGGATAGGAAAAACTGCTTTCAATCAGCGCCACATTTTTATAGGTGACGGAGAGCAGCCTCCCGCCGGGACCATATTCTGCAAACACGCTCACCGTGTGAATTCCCTCCACATTATTCCGCACCCTGACGCGGTAGTTCCCGTTTTGCAGCGTAACCTCCTGTAAAACCCGGGGCACCTCCCCATGAAACGCGAACTGATAATACCGCCCTGAGAACGCGTCCAGCACCAAAATGTCGCATGTTAAAAATCCGTTCTGCGTTTTTGTGGGATAGGCAACGTCATATTGTTTGATTTCAACCTGACCGCCTATAGCCAGATTTTGTTTGATTAACTGCTCCACATATGCCCTGTTAACGCTTTCCGTCGGGTTATAAATCACGTTGGCAAGGGCGCTGAACACACCCCCGAAGGCCGATTTTGTAAATACAACCCGGCAGGTGTCCGTCTTCATTTCTAAGCCGTTTGAACCGGTGAACACAACTAAGAGGGAAACGCCGCCCCCGCCGCCGTCCAAAAAGGGCGTTAAAAACTCCCTGCTTAACCGAACCCTGCCGCCAGCATCTACGCTTAAAAACTGTTCTGCAACCTCCGCCTGCTCACCGGATACAGTTTCATAATAAAGTCTAAATCCTTCCGCCCTTCCCATATACAGGTTCAGCGTAACAAATTCCGCCGGTTCCACGGTTGCCCGGTAGGCAATTTCCTTTACCTTTACATAGGGCATGTCAGATTCAGGCTGCTCCACAAAATCTGTTTGGGATAGCTCAAGGTTTTGGGGCGTAAAACCGTCCGTCACGAACGTCCCCTCTGCAAGGCCCAAAGCCTGTTCCTCTGCAATGTAGCGGTATGTCCCGGCGGCGAGCGCATAGCTTCCGTCGGCTTTCGGGCGAATGAGGCGTCCTCCTTCGTCATAAACTGTGACATACGTTTTTCCCAGTTTTGAAAAACTTACCGCCGATTTCTCACCGCAGTCTTTCGTATAGCCGTAAATTCCCACCACACAGTCAGACAGCGCTGTGTCCTCCCAGGTTTCCCCATCGGGAGAAAGATAGGAACACCCCTGGGAGATTTCAGGGCAGAAAGGCGGAATTGACACCGGCACACTGTAAGAATAGCCCGGCGTGACATATTTGATCACAATTGCAAATTCCGTTCCCGTAAGCAAAACCGGCTCAGGAAGCGTCACTGTCGCAAATCCCATATGGTCCTGGGTGCCCTTTGCCGCCAGAGTAAGGTTTTCCGGCGTTAAATCCTGATTGTTTGCGTTCACATAAATCTCATATTCCGTATATCCGCGGAAACTTAATCCAACGTCTGTCAAAAGCTCCGGCACCGGCTGTTTCGCATAGATGTTTGCGGCATATGCCATATCGCCGTTGTTTTCATACCCCCTCCCATAGGCCCAGGTGCCAGAGGTTACGCTGTATACGTTGTCGTAAGGGATGCTGTCTGCCGCGTCTGTCACAGAAAAGCACATGTTATAGGTGTCAACACTTTCATAGGACAGATAAAAATATCCGCCGTCATGAGCGCTCTCCCCGGCAGAGTCCCGCACAATCCACGCGCCGTTTCCCTCCGGCTTGTCCGCCCCAAAGTTTTCACGTCTGAAATTGTCGTCCCAGCCGATGAGCGTTATGGCGTGGTTTGCCGTGCCCGTCCGTTCGGCGGAATGATACGCCGTGCCGTCTGCATTATATCCGCCGGCGTTGGTGTTCATCACCGCTGAAACGCCTCCGCCGCGGTAAATTTCCTCTTTAATTCCGGTAATCAGCTCATGGTAGTTATAGTCAAAAATATTGCTCGTAAATTTCGGAAAATAGCGCATGGCGCGCACCGCTGCCGCCGGCGCAATTTGAATGTCTGCCCGGCTTAACGTGTCCATTTTGTTTTCAAAGGGCATACCGCTTTCCGGCACCGGCCCCAGTCCGTTTTGAAAATATCCTGCGGCGGAAACCACGTTTCCCCCGGCGTTGGCGCTGCGGCAGGTTGGCGCATAGGGGTTCGTGCCGTCTTGCATAGCAGGATAGGTGGCGTGCTCTAAGTGGCGCTCCGAGAAGTCGTAACCAATAAGCTCACCGCTGCTTTCAAATGTCTTGCGCCTTAAAAACGTTTCCAGACAGGATAGCGAGGTAAACGCCCAACAGGAGTTGGTATTTCCCTGATTTTTCACACTGCTGACAAAAGAAACGCCGCCGGCATTTCGTAAATCAAACGTTTCCGGCAGGCCGGACGCGGCCTTTGCCCTTGATTTTGGGGCTGCCCCGTCGTAATTTTCCGTTACCCAAAATGAATCGGGCGAGCCGCTGTATTCACATAATTCACTTACCGGTTTTGCGGCGGCGCCTACGGGTAAAACCGTGAAGCAAACCAGCGCCGCGGCAAGAGCCAATGTAAACAACTTTTTCATGCTGACACCTCCTTGTCTTTATCTTACCACAAACCGTTTGGTTTTCCAAGTGGGGAATCAAAAAAAAGGTTGACAAAGCATGTCATTTATGATATGAAAAAGATAATATAATATGATTTTCAGGAGGACGATTTTATGAAACCAAAAATCCATCTTTTGTGCAACGCGCACTTAGACCCGGTTTGGCTATGGCAGTGGAAAGAGGGCGTAGCCGAAGCGGTTTCTACCTTTCGCGTGGCAGTGAACTTCTGCGAAAAATATGACGGGTTTGTGTTTAACCACAACGAGGCGGTTTTATATAAATGGGTGGAAGAATATGAGCCGGAGCTTTTCCAAAAAATTCAGGCTTTGGTGGCTGCCGGAAAGTGGAAAATTATGGGCGGCTGGTATTTGCAGCCGGACTGCACCATGCTTTCAGGCGAAAGCTTTTTAAACCAAATTGAGCTTGGCCAGGAATATTTTAAAGAAAAATTCGGCGTAAGTTTTAAAACCGCTATTAATTTCGACCCCTTTGGCCACACCCGGGGCTTGGTGCAAATTCTTGCGAAATGCGGCTATCAAAACTATATTTACATGCGTCCTAACGAGGAGGCCCTGTTTGATTTTAAGTGGGTTGGATTTGACGGCAGCGAAATCTGCGCACACAATATTTTCGGCGGCTATAACACGTTAAAAGGCACTGCGCGTCAAAAAATAGAAGATTATTTGAACAAATACCCCGAGCACGAAACCGGCTTAATTTTGTGGGGCATTGGAAACCACGGCGGCGGCCCGTCGGAAATCGATTTAAACGAAATTAACGCGCTCATAGACGAAAGGAAGGACAAAGCGGAAATCGTCCACTCCGACGCAGACAGCTATTTCAGCGGTTTAAACAAACAAAACCTGCCTGTTAAAAAAACCTCCCTGTGCCACACCATGGTGGGGTGCTATACCTCCCAGGTGCGCATAAAACAGGCCCACAGGTCTTTGGAAAACAAGCTGATGGTAACAGAAAAAATGATGGCCTGTGCCGCCCTGCAAAACGGCACGGAATTTGACGGCGCGCAAATGAAACGTGCAAAAGAAGACCTTGCGTTTTCCCAGTTCCACGACATTCTGCCCGGCTCGGCCATTAAGCAGGCGGAAGAAGACAGTTTAAGACTTATGTCCCATGCTGAGGAAACGTTAGACCGTTTGCAGGCAAAAGCCTTTTTTGCCCTTTGCAGCGGACAGAAAAAGCCAATGGATAAGCAAATTCCAATCATGGCCTTTAACCCCCACCCATATGCGGTGGAGGGCGACTTTGAAATTGAATTTATGCTGGAAAACCAGAACTGGAACGACGGTGAGCAAACCGTGGCCTGTGTGTATGACGAAAATGGGAACGCGTTGGTCTGCCAAAATGAAAAACCCTCCTGCACGTTCCATTTAGACTGGATTCAGAAGGTGTCGTTCCGCGGCACGCTCGCCCCCTCCGGCATCACCCGGTTTAACTGTTCCCTTTCGGTGGTAAAGGATTATAAAATGCTGTCCCAGCCGGAAGAAAACGATGCAATTGTGATAGACGCCGGCAGGCTGAGGGTAGAAATCAGCACCAAAACCGGGCTGATTCAAACATATCAGATAGACGGCAGCGATATGATTGCCGGCGAAACCGGCGTTTTGGAGGTTTTCTCTGACAACGAAGATCCCTGGGGCATGACAGTATCGTCTTTTCAGGATTTTGCCGGTGTCTTTTCCCTAATATCAAATGAGGAAGCGGCAGACTTCATTGGCCACAGGGAAGAAACGCTCCGCAATGTCAGGGTGATTGAAAACGGCAGTCTGCGGACGAAAATTCAGGCCATTTTCCGTTATGACAAAACCTACGCCGTGGTGGAATATACCATACCCAAACACGATATTTACTTAGACGTTGATATTACCCTGTTTTCTGCAAATGCCAATAAAATGATAAAATATAGAATTGACACGGGACACAAACTAGGCACGGCCTATGGGCAAACGGCATTCGGCACACAGGAGCTTGAAAACGGCGGCGCTGAGGTAACATTCCACAAATGGTGCGGAATCAAAGAGGGAAAAGGCGGCCTTTGCGCAATCAACCGCGGAATATATGGCGGCTCCTTTGAAAACGGCGCGATTAAGCTTTCTTTGCTCAGAACCCCGGTTTACTCCGCCCACCCCATTTTAGACCGTGAAATTGCACCGAAAAATCGTTTTCTTTCCCACATCGACATGGGAGAACGGCATTTTTCCCTGCGGCTTGCACCGTTTGAGAACATCGACGCCCAGGCCCAGTGCTTTAACGAACAGCCGCAGATTATGTCCCTTTTCCCTTCAGGCGAAGGAGCACCCTCTGCTTCTTCCATTCTGTGCTCCAGCAAAGACGTGCTTGTGTCCTCCTACAAACAGACGCCGGACGGCTTCGCCCTGCATCTGTTTAACACAACGGAACACGAACAGGACGCCGAAATTTCTATTCCAAGCCTTGGAATTCGCGAAACGCTGCATTTTGGCAAATTTGAGCTGAAATTGTTGAAAACGGACGGCAAAAAATTGTGTGAATAGGTTACAAAACCAAAAAATTTGCCGATTTTTCCATTGCAGAAACCAATTATTAATATTTTATTAATAGTTATTTAATAAACTTATAGTATAATAAAGTGTCTAAATATGCAGGTGTAATGGTATTATACGTGCGTATGAAAATCCTTTATTTGGCAAAACTATAATTTGGTTTCATCTTTTGCTGAAAAAATGCATATAATTTTTTGCCGTGCCTTATCTGCCCGCACGATAAAGGCGCTTGTTGTTTCATATTTGCGGGCAGAAAGGCTTTGGATTTTCACATATGAATATAAAAAAGTTTGTTGTGATATTTGTGACGGCGTTTTTAGCGTTTGCATCTATAAACTTAGGCATCTACTTCGGAAAAATGTCCCATATGACGGCGCTGGACGACGATATTGCAAATCTGCTTGACAAGCCTCCCATGGAAGGGAAGCTGAACATGCTCCTCTTAGGAGTGGACGAGGGCGGCCACCGTTCCGATACCATTATGCTGGTAAATGTAGACAACGTGCAAAAAGAGATTAAGCTCATGTCTATTCCCCGTGACACCAAAATCACGCTGAACAATGGGAAAGTGATGAAAATTAACGCCTGCATGGGCATGAAAAACCGCGAACAATTTATGATTGAAACCATTAAAACCATTACGAAAATGCCCATTCACTACTACTGTGAGATTAATTTTGACGGGTTTAAGGAAATTATTGATATTTTAGGCGGCGTGGATTATAACGTTCCCTTTGACATGGACTATGACGACCCGGCCCAGGATTTGCACATTCATCTAAAGGCCGGCCAACAGCATTTAGACGGGCAGGCGGCTCACGATTTTGTGCGGTTCCGCCATAACAACAAGGGAGCCGAGGTTTACGCCCCCGGTGATTACTACAAGGGCGACATTGGAAGAATTGGCGCACAGCAGGCCTTTTTGTCGGAGCTGTTCCGTCAGAAAATGCAGCCGCAGTATATTTTAAAAGCGCCGGAACTGATTAATGCGGCATATAAATATGTGCATACGAACTTTACGGTAAAAACAGCCCTTGAATTTATCAGTATGTTAAAGTCAGCAGACACAACAGAACTGAAAACATACCTGCTGCCCGGAACCGACCGGTATGAAAATAAAGTTTCTTACTATATCTACAGTCCCTCTGAAACAAAAAAACTGGTTTTAGAGGAGTTTGGCTATCCGGAAGACGAGGCAAAGGCGCTGGAGCAGCGCGCCAAGGCATCTTCTTCCCCGTCTTCAAGCGCACAGCCCAGCGCTGCCGCTGCGCCGAAAACCACAGACGGCTCTGGGTCTGCTTCAAAGGCGCCTGCACAATCAAGGAAGCCGGCTACGGAAATAGACTAAAGACGCCCGCTCTTGGAGGTTTAAAACATGAACAAAAGAAAATTTATTCTGTCGCTGGTCATCACCTTAGCGGTGCTGGCTATCATCTTTGTGGTGTTCCAGCTGTTTTCGTCCAACACCGGCTTTCAAGACGCATTAGACAGTTCCGGCTCCGGAAAAATCAACGTTTTGGTTGTGGGAGTGGACAAAGACGGCACCCGTTCCGACGTGAACATGCTGTTTTCTTTAGACCCCAAAGAAAAAACGGTGAACTTAATGTCTATCCCGCGGGATACCAGAGTTGAGTTTAAAAAAGGTTCCCACGGCAAAATTAACGCCTGCATCGGCAAACAAAACGGCGAGGAGCTTTTAATTGAAACCGTGAAAGACTTAACAGGAATGCCGATACATAACTTCTGCAAGGTAAATTTTGAAGGCCTGCGGAATATTATTGACATATTAGGCGGTGTGGAGTTTGACGTGCCCATGGACATGGATTACGACGACCCGGCCCAGGATTTACATATTCACTTAAAAAAGGGAAAACAAACGTTAAACGGTGCTGACGCAGAAGGACTTTTAAGGTTCCGGAAAGGATATGCCACCGGCGACCTTGGCCGGATTGATATGCAGCAGGCGTTTTTAAAAGAGCTGATTAACCAAAAGCTAAGCCCGAAATATATTTTTAAGGCGGTTCCTGTGGTTAAGGAAATCAGCAAAAATGTGGAAACAGACATGTCTGTTATGTATATGTTAAAATATGCCTGGAAGTTCCGCGACAGCGACAAGGTTGAGTTTAACTCCTACACACTGCCCGGAGCGCCGAAAATGATTGGCGGCGTGTCGTATTATCTTTGCGATGAGGCGGCCACAGAAAATTTGGTTCGCACTCAGTTTGGCTACTCAGACGGTGAAAGCACGTCTTCCGGCAACAACCCAATCAACGAAAAAGTGATTGACTAACGTTGTTTTAAAGATTTTTTAAATCTTAAATACTTTGCGGCCCGGCTTTCCTTGCCCGGCCCGATATCCTTTAAAAGGAGGTGTATTCATTCATGGCTTACATAATTACAGACGACTGCATCAGCTGCGGCGCATGCGCCGGGGAATGTCCCGTGTCTTGCATCAGCGCTGGGGACGACAAATACGTAATTGACGCTGATACCTGCATCGAATGCGGAAACTGCGCAAACGTATGTCCTGTTGACGCTCCGAAACCGGAATAATAAAACAGACGCAAAGGCCGCGGGAACTTCCCTGCGGCCTTTCTTTCTGCCTCTTTTTGGAGTTGTTATTGACTTTTTAAAACTGCTGTGCTAAGATTAAGTAAATAAAAAAAAGGAGCGGTGCCTCTTATGCCTAAACCAGATTTAAGAATCAGCGTCATCAGCGACGTGCATGTAACACAGTTCGGCGCAGGCGAAAATGAATTTAAAAACGCACTGGAGTTCCACACGAAGAAACTGCCTAAAAGCGATTTATTTCTCTTTACAGGCGACATTGCCTATCAGCTGGACAGCTGGGAGGACTCCGTGTGCCGAAACATTTACACGTCTAACTACGACTTTATTTTAAACACGATAGAAAGCACAATTCCAGCAGACACACCAAAAATTTTTGTGCTTGGAAATCACGAATACCCCCAGGGCAACACCGACCCCGCCTTAACCAATAAGGCGCTTAACACCTGGCTTGCAAAAACAGGCCAGCCGGCAATGGAGCACGTTATTTTAAACGGCTTTCATTTTATAAAATACCCCGTTCTGTCCTG
Source organism: Congzhengia minquanensis (assembly GCF_014384785.1). NCBI lineage: Bacteria > Bacillati > Bacillota > Clostridia > Eubacteriales > Oscillospiraceae > Congzhengia > Congzhengia minquanensis. The sequence continues at coordinate 159,414 of NZ_JACRSU010000004.1, read as the reverse complement.
GGCAATGGAATCTTCGCCGGAAACCGAAAAATGGGCCATGAACGAATTAAGCATCGCCCTTTCCACCGACCCGGAGAATCCCGTGTTTTTTGTTTCCCACATCCCACTGCACAACACAGTAGCAAATGCAGGGAAAGAACCTTCCTCCTTTTCAGAGGAGTTTCGGAGCTTTCTGACAAAACGTCCTAGAATTATTCACATCTCAGGTCACCGGCATACCCATGTATTAGACGAAAAGGCAATTTTCCAGGAGGGATTTACGTCTGTAAGCGCCCCAGTCTGCGCCGTAGGATACCTTACATTGGAAGGGTGCGACTATGAAACCAAACCCGTTTTTGGCTTCTCCCAAAGCCTGTTCATAGAAGTAACGGGCAAGGTGGTAAAGGTGTTTAAAGTGGATTTGGTTTCCCAAAAAGTAGTTGGACGCCCCTGGGTAATTGATTTAAACGAAGCCGAAAACGGCATTTTCCCCTATGGAAAGAAACGGCGGTTTGAGGCAAAACGTCCGGAATTTTCACCGGAAGCTTCTGTTTGCGTCCGCACGGACGGCGAATGTGTATTTGCCACAATCCGTCAACGGTTTTTAAGCTTTGACGTTTGTGTGGAATATTATAAGCTTATGGTGACGGACGAAAACGGCAACGAGGTGCTGGCCAAAACCGTTGCATCTGATTTTTATAACCTCACCCTCGGTAAAAATTATGCGCCTGAAATCACTTTTGAACTGCCCGGCTTAACGGCAGGTTCCTATCAGCTGCGGGTGTTCCCCATGAACTGCTTTTTTGCGCACGGCGAAACTTCGCTTTCCTGTGCTTTTCAAGTGGATTAAATTTGTTAATTTTGGAATATTTTAGTCCCGCACTGATTATACTGATAACAAGAGGAGGTTATGCACATGGAATCAGTTACGGGACAAGTACGCCGGATTAAAATAACGGAAAAATTAATGGAATATGTAAGAAAAACCAAGGAGGAAAAGGAACAGGAACGGGAAAGGGAAGCCTTTTTATCCGAGCTTTCTGCAGCAAAATCGGAGTTCGATTCCATTCGGCAGAATTTAAACCTGATTACCGACGCAGATGCAAAGGAATATTGCATTTACCGCCTAAAAGCGGCTGAACTGAATTTTAACCGCTATATCAAGCTTGCAAAATCCATTCATCTGACGTCACTGCCATTTTTGGAGGAAACAATATGAGCACGCCTGTTTTGATCGCCTGCATTGTCACCGCCGCGGTGGCCCTGTTTTTAGCGGTTGCATTCATCAAACCTGTTAAGGGGCTTTTTCTTCTGATTTTAAACTCCGCCGCCGGCTGGGCGGGGCTTTACATATTCAACAAACTCTTTGCATTTTGTTCATTTGCCATTGGCATTAACATTGCCAGCGCCTCCATTGCCGGTATTTTGGGCCTGCCCGGCGTGGCACTGATGGCAATTGTGAAACTCATTTATCAGGTTTAAACTTACATAAGAAGAAAGGAAAAGGGAACAAATGATGAAAGTATTGGCAATTGGAAACAGTTTTTCTCAAGACGCTACCAGATATTTAAGAAAAATCGTACAGGCGTCTGGCGAAGATATGAAAGTCGTGAATTTATACATAGGGGGTTGCCCGCTGTCACGGCATTTTAAAAACATGAACAACGACGAACGAGCCTATTCCCTTGAATTCGGCGGGGAAACAACGGGCTTTTCCGTTTCCATTAAAGACGCGCTGCAGAGCGACGAATGGGACTTTGTAACCCTGCAGCAGGTGAGCCACAAAAGTCCCGACTATAAAACCTACCAGCCCTATTTAGACGCGCTGTCTGCCTATGTGACCTTTCATGCGCCCTGCGCAAAACAGGTCATTCACCAAACCTGGGCCTATGAGGACGGAAGCGCAAGACTGACAGAAGAGATGGGCTATGAAACAAGCACCCAAATGTTCTCAGACATTAAAGCCGCCTATGGGAAAGCGGCAAAAGCAATTTCGGCTGACCGGATTATCCCGTCCGGCGAGAGCATGCATCTGGCGGTTAGGCACGGCTTTCACAACACCCACCGCGACACGTTTCACGCGTCTTTAGGGCCGGGCCGGTATCTGCTCGCCGCCACCTGGTTTGAAGCCCTCACAGAAAAAAGCGTGGTGGGAAACTCCTTCTGCGACTTAGACGTTCCAACTGACTTTGACACCATTTCCCTCATGCAGGAAATTGCCCACGAGGCAGTGGAAAGCTACAGATAAGGAGGGAAGCAGCTATGAAGTTTAACGAAATCCATATCCGCGATCCCTTTATCCTGCCCCATAAAGGAACCTATTACCTCTATGGCACCCGGGGTAAAAATGCCTGGGAAACGACAAGCCCACTGGGGTTTGACGTTTACATAAGCTCCGATTTAGAGAATTGGACTGAGCCGATTTCTTGTTTTGAGCCAGACTCTGATTTTTGGGGCACAAAAAACTTTTGGGCGCCGGAGGTTCATTTTTATCGGGGAAAATTTTATATGTTTGCTTCATTTAAAAGCGAAACAGACCACCGGGGCACACAAATTTTGGTGGCCGACAGCCCGAAAGGCCCCTTTCAAGAGCACAGCGACAAGGCCATTACCCCGCACGGCTGGGAGTGCCTTGACGGAACGCTTTATATCACGAAAGACAACACGCCCTACATTGTGTTTTGCCACGAATGGACCCAAGTGACAGACGGCGAGATGTGCGCCTTAAAGCTTACAGAGGATTTAAAACATACCATAGGCGAGCCAATGCTTTTGTTTCACGCCTCCGACCCCTCCTGGTCGAAAAATGTGGCTGAAACAGACGGATATGTTACCGACGGGCCGTTTTTCTACAGAAACAAAAGCGGCAGATTGTTTCTTTTGTGGTCCAGCTTTAATACCAAAGATGCTTATGTGCAGGCCGTCGCCACCTCAGACAATGACGAAATTGACGGAAACTGGACGCACAGCCACCCGCTGCTGCTTGACCGCGACGGCGGCCACGGCATGTTGTTTCAAACCTTTGAAGGCGGGCTGAAGCTCATCCTTCACAGGCCCAACAACAATCCTATGGAACGTCCGGTGCTTTTTGATGTAATAGATTCAGGCAGCGAATTAAAAATTTCTAACTAAAAAACCGCGGGGAAATCGATCAATTGATTTCCCCGCGGTTTTAAATTAAATTTAATTTATTTTGTTCCTGTAGAGCCAAATCCGCCCTGGCCCCTGTCTGTGTCAGACAGGCTGCCGGCTTCAATGAACTCCGCAGAAATGTAAGGGGCAATGACAAGCTGTGCAATCCGCTCGCCGCTTTCAATGGTCTGTGTTTCTGCTGAATGGTTGTGAAGCGCCACCATAATTTCACCGCGGTAGTCGCTGTCGATTACGCCGACACAGTTTGCCGGAGCAAGTCCGCGCTTCGAGGCAAGCCCGCTCCGTGCATATACCAGGCCCACCAGCCCTTCGGGTATTTCCATTGCAAGCCCTGTGTGCACCAGCACCGTTTCATTGGGCCGAATTGTAATGGGCTCGTCACTTACAGCGCGCAAGTCAGCGCCTGCCGCATAGGGCGTGCCGAATTCCGGAGCACTGGCCCGGCTGTCTAACTTCGTAAATTTCACTTGTCTGTGATCCATAAATATCGAATTACCTTTCTATTTTACATAAATTCTTTCGACAAAACTACCTTGCCGGCCTGAAGCGTTGCAGGCACGTCTATAATCCGCTGATTTGAGCTTCCGCGAAACCGCAGGTTTAAATCCTTTTTCTCCGCTACAAACTCGCCGTCTACCAATATGTCAATGTAAGACAGCATTTCATCTGTCGCCTCGCACCTGGCGCGGCTTTTACTTAAAAGCTCCGTGTCCAGCAAATATCCGCTGTAGCACCAGATTGTCTTGTCGGGATAGGCCTGTTTAATTTTTTTCAGCAGCGGTGCCAAAACGTGCTGATTTTGCGGCTCAAAGGGCTCACCGCCCAAGAGCGAAAACCCTTTGATATAGTCAGGCTTTAGAGCCTCTAAAATTTGCTGTACCTGCGCGTCGCCAAACGGGTTGCCAAAGGCAAAATCCCAGGTTTCGGCGTTAAAACAGTCCTTACAGTGGTGGGTGCAGCCGCTGACGAACAGCGAAACCCGAACGCCAATACCGTTTGCCACATCGTGAGTTTTAATGGCTGAATAATTCATTTATTTCAATCCTTTTTATTATTACAGGTGCAGCACCCTTGCTTTAATTTCCTTTGTTTTGCCTACATTCCAGAAATTTTCGCCCAGGTAACCGCAGGTTCTGCGGGTTACGTTCATTTTTGCATGGTCTTTGTTGTGGCAAGCAGGACATTCCCACTCGTTGTCTTCATTGATAATAATTTCCCCGTCAAATCCGCAAACCTGGCAATAGTCGCTCTTGGTGTTGAACTCAGCGTATTGAATGTTGTCGTAAATAAACCGAACTACGTCCTCAATGGCCTCGGTGTTATGGCGCATGTTGGGAATTTCCACATATGAAATTGCGCCGCCGGAGGAGATTTTTTGGAACTGGCTTTCAAACTTGAACTTGGAGAATGCGTCAATATCCTCGCGCACGTCCACATGATAGGAGTTGGTGTAATAGCCCTTGTCGGTAACGTCTGTCACGCTGCCGAATTTCAGCTTGTCTATTCTTGCAAACCGATAGCACAAAGACTCTGCCGGTGTGCCGTAAAGGGCAAATCCAATGCCGGTTTCTTTCTTCCAGGTATCTGTTGCCTTTCTTAATCGGTTCATCACCCTGAGAGCAAATTCCTGTCCCTCCGGCGTTGTATGAGACACGCCTTTCATCAGCTTCGTCACCTCGTACAGGCCGATGTAGCCCAACGAAATGGAGGAGTAGCCGTCTTTTAGATATTTGTCAATCACTTCACCCTTTTTCAGACGGGCAATGGCGCCATACTGCCAATGCACCGGACTCACATCAGACTTTGTGCCCAAAAGCGCACGGTGACGGCACATAAGTGCCTCAAAGCAAAGCTGAAGCCTTTCGTCAAACAGTTTCCAGAACAAATCCTCATCGCCCTTTGCAATTAAGCCCATCTGGGGCAGGTTAATGCTCACAACGCCCTGGTTAAAGCGGCCCTCAAATTTATAGTTGCCGTTTTCGTCTTTCCACGGCGCCAAAAAGCTTCTGCAGCCCATGGGGCCAAACACGTTGCCCTCATAGTTTTCGCGCATCTGTTTTGCAGAAATGTAATCGGGATACATTCTTTTTACCGAACATTGCACCGCCAGCCTGGTTATGTAGTCATACTCGCCGCCCTTTAAGCAATTGTGCTCGTCTAAAACATAAACCAGTTTCGGGAACGCAGGCGTAACATAAACGCCAGCTTCGTTTTTAATGCCCTCGAGCCTCTGGCGGAGAATTTCCTCCACAATCATGGCATTTTCTTTTAAATATTCGTCATCTTTATCTAAATTCAAGAACAGCGTCACAAACGGAGACTGGCCGTTTGTGGTCATGAGCGTGTTAATCTGATACTGAATGGTCTGAACGCCCGAACGAAGCTCGTCCTTTGTGCGGTTCATAGCCAGTTTTTCCAGCATCTCCTCAGAAAGCTCGCCACCGCTGGCTTTTGCAATGCTCTTTTTAAATTTGTCGTGGCTCTTTCTTAAATATTTGCCCAAATGGCGAATGTCCACCGACTGGCCGCCATACTGGCTGCTGGCCACGGCGGCAATAATCTGCGTCACAATGGTGCAGGCCACCTGAAAGCTTTTCGGCGTTTCAATCAGCTTGCCGTTCATTACCGTGCCGTTGTCTAACATGTTTCCAATGTCAATCAAACAGCAGTTAAAAATCGGCTGAATAAAATAGTCCGCGTCGTGGAAATGCAAAATTCCTTCTTCATGCGCCTTGGAAATTTTCTCCGGCAGCAAAATGCGCTTTGTTAAATCCTTCGACACCTCGCCTGCAATCAAATCCCGCTGTGTAGATGCAGCAACTGCGTTTTTGTTGGAGTTTTCCTCCATAACATCTTTATTGGCGTTTTTAATCAGGCTCAGAATCGACTCGTCCGTAGTGTTTGCCTTACGAACCAGCGCACGGGAATACCGATATATAATATAGGTTTTGGAAAGGACAAAATGACCCATTTCCATGAGTTTCTGTTCAATAATATCCTGAATATCCTCAACCAGCATACGTTTACATTTTTTGGATTCAATGTAAGATAAAATCGATTCAATTTCCTGGTCCGTTGCACGCTCGCTTTCCTCCACCTCGGCGTTCGCCTTGCGGATTGCGACCTCAATCTTCACTCTGTCATAATCAACGGTCCTTCCGTCTCTTTTTATTACTAACATTTTACACAGCTCCTCTTAACCAAATTACTTCTCTTGCGTAGCAGTTACAATTATACAATAAAACAACCAAAAAAAAAGTTGCAAATGCAACTTATATCTGCTATAATACAAAATATAGGTGTTGTGCATAGATATGCACACTATATAGGGAGGTTCAAAAGTGTGTTAAAATCGGCTGTTTTCAGTGGTTTGAGCGATTCTGAGGCCCAAAAAATGATGACTTGCCTGGGCGCAAAAGAAGAAAAATTTAATATAACTGAAACAATAATGTCATATAACGGAAATTCCGAAGATATTGGCGTTGTCCTTTCCGGCACGGCGGAACTGGTAACTTACGACTACGACGGCAACAGAATGATTTTGGAACGGTATGACAAGAATTCTGTTTTCGGCCAGCTGTTTGCGCCCTTTTCCGGCATTGACGAACCGGCGGTAATTGCCGCAGAAAACTGCGAGGTAATGTTTTTTAAATATCGGAAAGTCATTTCCCAATGCGTAAACGCCTGCGAAAGCCATACCATTTTTTTAGACAACATGCTTTGCCTGCTCACAGAAAAGCTCCGCGCCCAGGCAAACCACATTGAGGTGCTGAGCAAGCGCAGCCTACGGGGCAAACTCATGGCCTTTTTCGAAATCCAGGCCAGGGAAAAACAATTAAGCAGCTTCACCCTGCCCTTTTCCCTCTACACGCTGGCGGACTATTTGAGTATTGACAGAAGCGCCATGCAGCGGGAAATGAAAAAAATGCGGGAGGAAGGGCTCATAAAATCCAAAGGAAAAAAAATTGAGCTTTGCAAAAAAATCTAACAAAAATGGAAATCTATGCAGAACTATACATTTTTGAAATAGAGCCCGCTGTTAATTTGTTCAGCAACATATTCTCCCACACCTTCTCCAAGCGACAGTATCGTTCTGGTCAGCCGTGCGCTTGCCGCCGCAATATGACTGAACGAGGCGCCTCTTGATGCCACAAAAAGATTGTCAACCTCCCTCGGCATCGTGCATTCAAGAGGGATTTCGTAAGGATATTCCAGTTCCCTGCACATGCCGCTGGTTCCATGAACGTCCAGTGCATGGTCGGCAATTGCAACGGTTCGTCCCCTTTTGGGCTGGCTGAACAGTCCTGCCCTGACGTCATTTTCATTTAACACATATTTTCCAATCAACCGGTAGCTTTCGCGAACCCCGGCAGAAAAAATCTTCGTCAGCGAATAGCCGTTCATGTTTTTTTCCGTTTGGAGATACTTCCAGTACGAATAAACCCTTGCTTTTCCAACTTCATCTGCTGCTTCGCCGAAGTCTATATATTCTGCCCCCTCCATGGTAGGTAGCATATTGACATTAATATCGTGATTTGGGTAAAGGCAAAAGCAGGAAACAGTGCGTTTCATTTTATACGCTTTCCACGCTGAAATATCGACTTTCTGATATCGTACCGGCATTTCATCAATGTGGTTTGGGTTCGCTGCCGGCGATACCCTGAACACATAGGTAACGGCATTCATCTGCCTGCTGTCTTTTTCCCCTGCCGACGGTTCCTGGTAACGATATTTAGACTCACTCCCCATTGCCACCGCACAGCCTGCTTCTCTCGAAAGAATGATGTCGCCGGTTGCATCAATATAGAAATCCGCCACAATCCGAATGCTTTCCCCACCGTTTTTCACTGTCACAGATCGAATGTTTCGCCCAGATTTTTCGCACGCATAAAATTCATATCCAAAAAGGGCCGAAAGCTTATTCTGATACGGAGCAAGAACTTGATGCATGGCCTTGGTCATTGCGGCTCCTTCAAATTGAAACCGTTTCATGCTGCCGTCTTTTCTCAGGCTTCTGCACCTTTTTAACGTATCGGAATAATGAAAGTTCGACGGCATAGACAATCCCCAGGGATATTGCTCAAACGAATGATTTTCCCAGTTCATTCCGTTCTCGGGAAAGAACAAATTACAGTTCGGAACTGCTTCCAGTACAGCCGCGCCCTGGTTCATTTTTTGCAGTTTCTCTTTTAAAAGAAGATGCGCACCGTCTAAACTGACACCCGGCTCCCAGCCGTCGACCCCGCAAAAAACTGCGGTACCGCCAAAGTCCTTGTTTTTTTCAACAACAACGGTGTTGATGCCGTTTTTCAATAATCTGTAAACGCATCCGAACCCGCCTGCACCTGCCCCCACCACGCACACATCTGTTTTAATCGTTTTCATACTCTTTCACCTTGTCCTCCAGCTTCACCGGAATTCTAATCTCCCATTTAAAATTATCTTCCTCCATATTTACGGGAAAAATTTCAAGATTGGGAACTTTCTCATCTCTCTTATAACGGCTAGATTTAAAAAATTCAAAAAGGATATTGTGATAAAAAGCATTGATTTTAGCGTCTTCAGAGCCGAAAACATCAAAGCACAGCCACAACCCTGCCGGAATTTGCACAAAATTAAACTGCCCGCCAATTGCTGATCTGGCGCCGATATGGCAGGTTACAGATTTCTTTCCATTTTGATACACAGCATACAGTTTTTCGCCGCTTTGTTTTAAAATGCTGTCTGCATGCTCGCTCTCATAAAACTTATTCCATACATGTTCACAGCATTCGCTGTCTGAAAGATCTGATTCCCCCACCACGCCGCAAACACAAAATTCGTCATCATGAACGGCGCGGTAAGATAGGTTCGTTCCGCCCGTCATACATAAACTCAGTTCCAGCCTGGTAAACATTTTCAAATTGTTTTCGTTTCTTTTTATATTTTCAGGAGCAAAACCATGAAATTCTTTAAATGCCCTTGTAAAAGAGGACGGCGAATGATAACCATATTTTAATGCAGCATCGGTTATGCTAACCCCTTCTGCCTGCAATTCCTCGGCAGCCTGGGAAAGTCGCCTTTTTCTGATATATTCCCCAATTGGAACTCCTGCAAGAAAGGAAAAAACTCTCCTGAATTCATAAACCGATAAATTTGCCATCCGTGCAAGCGCAGCGGCATTGATGTCCGATAACAGATGTTGTTCAATATATTCTATTATTTCGTGAAACTTATGCAGATTTTGATTCATCATAATTCCTTAAAGCGGCTCAACGCGCTGGGATGTTCCCCACACGGTCATTTCTTCCACAACGGCGCCTTCCGGCTGGTTTGCAGCATAAAATACAGCGTTTGCAATATCCTCTGCGGATAACGATTCCTCTACCGCATCAATTCCCGCACCTTTTTGAAAGCCTGTGCTTGCGGCGGCCGGAATAATACAGGTCGCCCTTACATGATAAGGCTGAAGCTCAACATACAAGCCTTTGGTAAAGTTAAGCACGCCTGCCTTTGCCGCGGCATAAACACTCCATCCGCCCCAGCAATGCCTGGCGCAGACCGAAGAAATATTGATGATCATGCCGCTTCGTTGATGCTTCATTACTGTGCCGAACAATTTAGAGCCATATATAACGCTGTTGAGGTTAAGCTTCAAAATGTGGTCAATTTCTGCCGGTTCAAGCTCCGTTGTTTCCTTAATGGCAACACCGCCGCCAGCGTTGTTTACAAGAAGGTCTATCTTCCCAAATTTGTCAATTACATAATCCTTTAATTCAAGCCACTGGCTGTAGCTCGTAACATCAACGGAAAACCCGCAGTCAAACGAATACTGGTCAACAGTTTGTTTTACTTTTTCCGCATTTCTCGAAGCAACAATAACCGTATCGCCGTTTTCCTTAAACTTTTTTGCCGCGGCCAAACCATAACCGCTTGTGGCGCCTGTTATAACAACAATCCTGCCCATTACAATCACTCCTTTTATTAATGATGTCATTATATAATCTTTTTTAAGACTTAGCAATACATTTCTTGCATTTTTTAGTTACTCTCTTAAGGTCATTTGCCAAACAAACGCCTCCGGTTTTGCCGTAAGCTCCACCCACGCCGGGCGGAAACCGCATTTTATGGCATTGTTCACCGATTTAATATTCGACCACGCGGCGCAGTAAAACGGCACCTTTCCCAATGCAAGAATTTCTAAGGCCAGCTTCGACGTCAGCGCACTGGCCACCCCCTGCCGTCTGTACTTTGGCAGAACGTCAATGCCGATTTGATACATCTCCTCACAGTCTGCCGAACAGCCCGCAAGACCAATCAGTTCCCCATGATAAAATGCGCCTGCCGCCAGCACGTCTAACTGTTTGCGCTTTTCGCACAGCGCGTTGCTCCACTGGGGCAGATAAAGCCCTTCAAAATCCTTCGGCTTTAACATCCGAACCTCATAGGGGCAGGGAAGCTCGCGCAATACATTTACATCCGGCAGAAAATATTCCGCCATGAAGCAAATTTTCATGCCAAAGGGCGCAAGGCTTTTCTCTAAAACGTGCAGACATGGCGTCTCAAAGCACTGTTCAATGGAATATTTGTTGATATAATCGCCTGCAAGCTCTGCGGCACGCTCATCTACCGCGGCCACAATATTATTCCCGTAGGAAACCAGGCTGCAAAAAAACGGCAGCTCTAAATATTTTCTGGCCCGGGGATTTTTCTTTGAAATTACCACTTTGTTTTCCTGTTTTAAAAAATCTTCCGCGCTGCAGCCAATGTCAATGGCCGACTGTTTTCTGGCAATATCATAAATCTCTTTGTTTGTCATGTTGCCCTCCTTTTTAGATAGCAAAAAAGCGGAAGCCATTTGCTTCCGCTTTATCGTTACATTAGTTTGAAACGTCTTCAACATAAAGAATCCTAGCTCCGGTTTCATCCACCTTTGCCGCCTGCTTTGCGTCGGCCGCTTTCGGCTCTGTTTTGCCTTCCGCCTTCGGCTTGCCGCGTTCAGCAAAAAACTTCTGGGCAACCTGCGGGAACAGGGCGTAACTTAACACATCCTCCTCGCACTTTGCAATGCCCTTTGTTTCTTCTTTATATTTTTCAAGCTCCGGCGCAATTAAATCCGCCGGGCGAACTGTAATTACCTCGTCATCGCCAATGGCTTTCTTTCTCACTTCCTCGTTCACAGGAGCAGGAAGCCTGCCATATTCGCCGCGAAGTAAGCCTTTAGACTCTTTCGTAACCATCTTATACCGTTCCCCTGCAAGCACGTTTAAAACGGCCTGAGAGCCAACAATCTGGCTAGTAGGAGTAACCAGCGGGGGATAGCCAAAGTCTTTTCTAACACGAGGAACTTCTTCTAAAACGTCGTAATATTTATCCTCAGCGTTGGCCTGCTTGAGCTGTGAAATCAGATTGGAAAGCATACCGCCGGGCACCTGATACAGCAGCGTGTTGGTGTCTACCCGCAAAACCTTGGGATCTAAAATCCCTTCTGCCTGAAGCCTTGCCGCAACGCCTCTGAAGTGCGCCGCAGCTTTGCTTAACTTGGTTAAGTCAAGGCCTGTATCGCGGTCTGTTCCCTGCAAGGTTGCAACCAGGCTTTCCGTAGCCGGGTTTGAAGTGCCGTTGCCCAAAGGCGACAGGGCGCAGTCCACAATATCAACGCCGGCCTGTGATGCCATGAGATAGGTCATATCTCCCGTGCCGGTGGTGTTATGCGTGTGCAGATGAATGGGAACGCCCACATTTTCCTTGAGCTTTTTCACCAGGCTGTATGCGTTAAAGGGCAGTAAAAGGTTTGCCATGTCTTTAATGCAGATTACGTCTGCGCCCATTTTTTCAAGCTCAATTGCCAGCTTCACAAAATAGTCCTCATTGTGTACCGGACTAACGGTGTAGCTAAGCGCCGCCTCAACCATGCCGCCGTTTGCCTTTACAAACTTTATGGCGGCCTGCATGTTTCTGGTGTCGTTCAGCGCGTCGAAAATTCGAACTACATCAATGCCGTTTTCAATGGATTTTCTGCAAAACGCCTCCACAACATCGTCCGCATAGTGTTTATATCCTAAAATATTCTGTCCGCGGAACAGCATTTGAAGCTTTGTTTTCGGCATTGCTTTTTTTAACGTTCTCAGCCGCTCCCATGGGTCTTCGTTCAAAAACCGCATGCACGCGTCAAACGTTGCGCCGCCCCAGCACTCTAAAGACCAATATCCAATATCGTCTAAAATTGAGCAAGCCGGCAGCATATCTTCAATTCTCATTCTGGTTGCCGCCTGGGACTGATGGGCGTCACGAAGAATGGTGTCAGTGATATATAACTTGTTTTTTGTGTTTGCCATAACGAAATCATGCCTTTCTCCCACAAAATTTACCGTTCCTTACCAGTGGGGCGATAAGGTGCGCCTAAGGCTTCGCTTTATCTCATGAACAGTGTTAAAAATGCACCGGCCGCAATTGCAGAGCCGATAACACCGGCAACATTGGGGCCCATGGCATGCATGAGAAGGAAGTTCCTCGGGTTTTCTTTCTGTCCCACAACCTGCGACACACGGGCCGCCATGGGAACAGCCGAAACACCGGCAGAGCCAATGAGCGGATTGATTTTATTCTTTAAGAACAGGTTCATAATCTTCGCGAGCAGCACACCGCCGGCAGTTCCAAATCCAAATGCGACAACTCCCATGATAATAATCTGAATGGTCTTCATTGTCAGGAAAATGTCAGCCGTAGCAGTTGCGCCAACAGAAATACCCAAGAAAACAGTAACAATGTTCATCAGCTCGTTCTGAACGGTTTTACTCAAACGCTCGGCCACGCCGCATTCCCGCAGAAGGTTGCCAAGCATTAAGCTTCCGATTAATGCTGCGGCAGAGGGAAGAAGCAGCGAAACAAACGCTGTAACCACAATGGGGAATATAATTTTCTCCGTTTTGGAAACCTCGCGAAGCTGTTTCATTTCAATCATACGTTCCTTTTTCGTCGTTAACAGCTTCATAATCGGCGGCTGAATAACCGGAACCAGCGCCATGTAAGAATATGCTGCAACGGCTATCGGACCAAGCAGTTCCGGCGCCAGCTTCGACGTAACAAAAATTGCCGTCGGGCCGTCTGCACCGCCGATGATGCCGGTTGACGCCGCTTCAAAAGGTGTAAATCCAAACAATATTCTTGTGCCAAAAAAGGTTAAGAAAATACCCAGCTGTGCAGCTGCGCCCAAAAGCAGGCTCTTGGGGTTTGCAATTAAAGGACCAAAATCCGTCATTGCGCCGACACCAATGAATATCAGACAGGGATAAATTCCCAGCTTTACGCCTAAGTATAAATAATCCAAAAGCCCCGGCGTAATGTTGCCCTTTCCGCCGAACATCTCCCAATGAACATGCCCGTCTGCAAATAATTCCGCATTATACATTCCTGCGCCGGGCAGGTTGGTAAGCAGCATACCAAATGCAATGGGTAGGAGCAGCAAGGGTTCAAACTTTTTCACGATTGCAAGATACATTAAAACAAAGGAAATTAAAATCATAATCAAAACTTTCCAGTTGTTTGCAATCAGTGCAAAGCCCGTGTCGCCTAAAAATCCCCCAATGGCCTTCATCAGCGACACTCCGCCGGCAGACTCCGTGTCTGCAAAAATGTTCTGCACTGTAACCATTTTAACGCTGGAAGCTGACTCCTGCGACAAATCAATGGTGCCGCCAGTTGCCGTTATGTACTGAAATACAAATCCCATCTGCGGCAAATTGCCGGTAAAATTTGTAACTTCTGCAGAAAGAATAATATCAACAGCGGCGCCTGCGGCAATTTCGCCGGTCATAATGCCGCCCTGATAGTTGTTAATTTTAATTTCAGACTCGTTGTAATCAAACTGCAAAACAGAGTCTGCAATGTCTTCTTTGCCTGTATTTTCGATTGTTAAAGTAATTTTCTTATCCAAATCATTATAGTCTGCGGATTTCACAGCGATAATAGAAGACTCCGAATTATCTGCGCAAAATGCAGTGAGTGAACAGGAAAGAACAACTAAAACCAAAAGACAAGCAGAAAATATTTTTTTGCTCATGTTTTTAGCCCCTTCCCAATTATTCGATTGTGCAAAGCAGTGCGCCGCTTTCAACGGTCGCGCCTTTTGTAACGCCAACAGATGTAATTTTTCCGCTGCACGGTGCCATAATTTCATTTTCCATTTTCATTGCTTCTAAAACCATAAGAACCTGGCCCTCTTTTACGCTGTCGCCCACGTTCACGTTCACAGCTAAAATGTTGCCCGGCATCGGACATGTAACCTTTTCACCAGCGCCGGCTGCAGCAGGTGCCTTTGGCGCTTCAGGTGCTGCTTTGGGAGCAGATTTTAATTCCTCTGCTTTAGCATTGCCGTCCATCAGTTCAATTGCAATTTCATAATCGGTTCCGTTTACATTTACTTTATACTTTTTCATCGTTTCAGTCATTTCCTTTCATTCCATAAATTGTTATTATGATAATTTTTTAATAGAAAGTACCCGAATTCCGGTTACGTCTGTGCCAAGTTCCTCCGCAATCACTGCAGAAACCGCCGCCACAAATTCGCCTTTATCCTGATAGCCGCCGCTTACAGCTGCAGGCGCCAAATTTCCTGCATCTTGCACTACAGCAGTATCTGCGCCGTTGCCCTTGTCTTTAATCAGGCTTTTACACAGAGCGCCAACAATGCTGCAAATTAAAATGATGCATATAAGACCTACAAAAACAAGACCAAAACCGAAACCAAACACTGTAAAATCTCCAATTTGTTCCGCTGCCTTCAATGAAATTGTCATTACATGCCAACCTCCCTTCATAGATTTCGCCTTTACCGTCTGCATAAAACAAGCAGTTTCCACAACCTCTCCAGAAAAAGCCAATCCTATGCGCTTATATATCATTTTATCAAAATGACAAGAAAATATCAATATGAATTTACAAATTTTTATATTTTTGAATAAAAAAGCAAAAAAGTAAAAAAAAATAGGCCGTTCCTATTGTAATTTTACTAAAAAACCGATATGATATTATATGAAAATGGATAAAGAAAGGCAAACGGCATGGATATTCTTACACAAATTGACAAGGACTTTTCATCAATGAGCAAACGGCACAAGCTAATCGCCGAATACATACGAAAAAATTACGATAAGGCTGCGTTTATGAACGTTGAACAGCTCTCTTTGGCGGCTGGAGTCAGCGAGGCCACGGTGGTGCGGTTTTCTTCAGAGCTTGGCTACGGAAAATATCAGCACTTTCAGCAGGCCCTGAAGGACTATGCAAAGTCCCGGCTGACCAGTGTTCAGCGCATGGACCGGGCCTATGACTTATACCGTGACACAGACATTTTAACGTCTGTTCTAAACGCCGATATTGATAAAATTAAAACCACCCTTGCACAAATCGACCGCCAGGCGTTTCTCGGTGCCATCGACAAAATTTTAAACGCCGAAAACATTTATATTATCGGTCTGCGCAGCGCCTCCTCCCTGGCCGGGTTTTTAGGATACTATTTAAATCATATGTTTTCAAACATTCACCTGGTGAACACTGCCAGCGCAGGGGAAATTTTTGAGCAAATGTTCCGCGTGCAAAGCGGCGATGTAGTTATCGGCATCAGCTTCCCGCGGTATTCCCTTAGAACCGTGCGGGCACTGCGCTACGCAAAAAAAATGGGCGCGGCGGTAGTTGGCGTTACCGACGGGGAAAACTCCCCTATTTTAGAGCTTTCCGACCATACATTGCTTGCCAAAAGCGACATGGAGTCCTTTGTGGACTCTCTGGTTGCGCCGCTTTCTGTTTTAAATGCGCTGGTTGTGGCAATCGGCATGAAACGAAAGGACGAAGCCAGCAAAACATTAAAAAAACTGGAAAGCATTTGGCAGGATAACGAGGTGTATGACAATGGAGAAAAATGAGATGTTGGTAACAGATTTTGATTATAACCTGCCGGAGGAACTGATTGCGCAAACCCCGCTTGCAGACCGGCCTGCCTCGCGTCTTTTGGTTTTGGACAAGGTCACAGGAAAAACTGAGCACAAGCATTTTCGCGATATTCTTTCCTATTTAAATCCAGGCGACTGCCTGGTGCTTAACGACACAAAGGTTATTCCGGCCCGCCTGTTTGGTCAGCGGGAGGATACAAAGGCCCCGGTTGAGTTCCTTCTGCTGGCGCAAAAGGATAATGATGTGTGGGATGTAATTTTAAAACCCGGAAAAAAATGCAGACCGGGCCATATTATTTCTTTTGGAGACGGACGGCTGAAAGCTGAAATTTTAGAAATTACCGAAGGCGGAAACCGGCTGGTAAAGTTTTATTATAACGGTATTTTTAACGAAATCCTATCAGAACTGGGCGAAACGCCCCTGCCGCCTTATATTCATGAAAAACTTGCCGACCGCAACCGTTACCAAACGGTTTATGCCAAGCATGACGGTTCCGCCGCAGCCCCAACCGCCGGCCTGCACTTTAACGAAGAAATGCTGGAGGCGGTTAAGGCAAAGGGCATAAAGCTGGCGTTTGTTACGCTTCATGTTGGGCTGGGCACCTTTCGGCCTGTAAAGGCAGACAAAGTGACCGACCATTTAATGCATTCTGAATACTACCATGTAACAAATGAAACCGCGGAAATCATTAACAGCACCAAACGCAGCGGAGGGAAAGTGATTTGCGTCGGCACAACGTCAACCCGTGTGGTCGAGTCCATAGCGGATGAAAACGGTTTTCTCGCGCCCGCCTCAGGATATACAAACATTTTTATTTATCCCGGTTATCGGTTTAAATGCCTAGACGGATTGATTACAAATTTTCATCTACCGAAGTCCACGTTAATCATGCTTGTGTCCGCCCTGGCAGGCAAAGAGCATGTTTTGGCCGCTTACCGCGAAGCAGTTCAGGAACAATACCGCTTCTTTAGCTTTGGCGACGCAATGCTTATTTTATAAATATTCAGAAAAAACGCACCGCGGAATTCGCGGTGCGTTTTGCTTTTTATTTTGAAATATAACCAAGCTCCAACAGCTTCTGATAAACCTGTTTTGCCAAAAGCGTATAGCCAACATCGCTTAAATGCGTTGTGTCCTCTGGTGAGCAGTTGAGTGACAAAGGTATTTTTCCTTCCCCTAAAAACTGCAAATCTGTTTCAGTGGGCACAATGCCTGCGTCATTTAGCGCCTGCATCGAAGCCAAATAAGCTTTTGCGTCTAAAAATCGGTTCCCAAACGCCTGGGCCAGCGCGGCGTTCAGACTGTCCCATGCATAAGTTCCACCGTTGGTCAGGCCAATAACTACATACTTATCAGACTTTGTATTGGCAATTTGCTTCTGAATCAGCGCAACCAAAGCCGCAACATCTTCAGTCGAATTGTCGTTTGCGTTGGTGTTCGCAGGCGTCCAGCCGCCGTTTGTGCCGGTAAAAAAGATATTGATGTCGCCATTGACAGACTGCGCCTGGGGCACCAGTTTTGTACCAGCAGAAACAGATACTGCCGTACCGGGCGTTGTTCTTGTGAACTTGGCCCAGTTTAACACACGGGGCCACACCTCCGTATTAATACTGATTGACAATATTCCCTCCACACCGTTAATGGTGCAGGGATTCCAGCCGCCAGCGCTTGTATTTCTAGGAGTTACTACGCCGCCGTCGGAGGACTTAAATGTAATTTCAACCGGGGTTTTGTCTGCCGGAATCGTAAAGGCCTTGTCAATGACAATGTCCAAAGCACCCTGCCTTGCGGCAATTGTTGTGGCCGTTTCACCGCCCACGCCCATGTTATAAACCTCAAGGCCCGTTAGCTCTGCAAGCACTTTCGGATAGGAACAGTCGGTGCCCTGGTTCCGTCCATAAGTCAGGCTATCGCCCCAGCACGCAATTGTTTTCACTTCATCAAGGTCTGATTTTGCCGGAGCCGCAAGGGGAATCATTGTTTCCGTTGAATCCCAGACAAACACCTTTAAATACTTTGCTCCATCTGGATATTGCGTTGTAATGCGGTCTGACGATTGAAATGTATTCGATAGATCCTTCACCGGAGTAGACTCCACCAAAAGCAATTTATTGCTTTCATCATAATAGGAAGCAATAACTACATATGTAGAGTTTTCAACTTGTAAATCGTTTGTAAAATTCACTAAAATGTCCGCTGCCGTAACACCGCGCGTTATATCGACCTGCGCAGATATCAGCTTGTTGTTTGTGGTAGCAGAAATTACACTCTTTGTAATGTTTTCACCGGCAAGATACATCACCAGCTTATACCGCTCAATTGCCTTGTTGAGTGTAAACGAAAACTGATAGCCGCCGTCCTCACTCACAATTATTTGGTCAAGAAATCCGACATCATCTGACTGATAATTCTGCGGGTCTGCTTCTTTATCCAACAGTATAACCGTCACCGGCTCTCCTGCTTTTGCACTGTCAACAGCTCCTTTAATTACTACCCGCGCTGTCGGCTCCCAAATGATAACTTCTGGTTCCGCTGTAACCGCTTGAATTCCAAAAATCATGTAAATGCACATAAAAATACATATCGTACCTTTTAAACTCCTTGCCATTTTACTCCTCCTGCAATTTTAATACAAAAGAATTATATCACATAAATGATGTAAAGTTCAACTGGAATATACAGATTTTCTTTTGAAATTGCGTAAAAAAAAGAGGATACCGAAGTATCCTCTTTCTCAGATTATAAAATCTAATTAAACTTATTTGTGCAAAATCTGTACACAGTCTTCATATCGTGTTGTTTCACCAATAAGTGCTACAACAAAGTATTCATTGCTTCCATAAGAAGATTTGATATTTGCAGAGCTACCCAAAGCTTTAACAGCTGCAGATTTGTTTGTGCTGGTCAATCTGCTTTCGTCAACTAAAGCATAGGTGTTACCATCTGTTTCATTCAACGTAAGTTTCAGGCCGCCTTCAACGTCTACACCTACAGCATCAACAGTCATCTTATTGCTTCTGATGTCTGTTACTTCACCGTAAACAATTGCAACATCATTTTCATCATACTTAGCATAAGTGAAATCGCCAGCATCAAAGCTTCTTGTTGATGCATCATAGATGAAGTTTGTCTTCTTGATTTCACCATCACCATTCTTGGTGTAACGGAAAACGTCACCTGTATCCATTGTTTTAACTGCGTCCATCTCGTCATAATCAACGCCCATTGTAATGGTTTCGCCGCTCTGAACGAATGTGTATTTATCAATGTCTGAACCGTCAGCATCAAGACCTGTAGATCTTGTCTTAACAACAGCTAAGTGAGACTTCTTCAGTGTACCATCAATTTCTTCACTAACAAGTGCCGCACCAAGGTACTCGTCTCTATCAAAGGTGTATAAGAATGCAGAATATCCACCATTCTTATCTTCGTCTAAAGAAGAGAATGAAGCAATTTCAAGATCATCTTCATCTACATTGTAAGCATTGGTAGCAATATCTGATACCGGAGCAACAAAGAGTTTGGAATCATCATTTAAATCCCAGCTACCAAATACCTGTGTGTCCTCATTATATTTATAGCTGTCAGAAGATGCTACATTAAAATTAGCACCTTGCTTTGCAAATCTAAGCTCTGTAATTTCATTACTGTCATTGGTCCTAAATGTAACAATTCTCTCACCAAGCTTAGCTATTGCAGCTTCTTTCGTTGTTTCATCAGCAACTAAATCTTCAATCGTTTCGAAGAACGCATCCTGAGTTTTGTCATTTCTCTTATAGGTTTTAAATTCATCCCCATCATAAACCTTTAAAGTGGGAGCTACTGTGTAGGTCTCAAGAGCACCGTCAGCAGTAAACAGCTTGAGCATATGTGTTTTAACACTGAAAACTATATCATTACCATATGTAACGATAAAGGAATAATTCTTGTTTACTACAGAAGCAGCGTCAGAATCAAATACAAGGCCGTCAATTGTGATATAGAAGATACCTTCATCACCAACCTTGAGGGTTGCGTTTCTATCAATGATATATTCTTCGCCTGCAATCATGTATTTGTAATCTTTCTCTACTTCTTCATCAACTGTTCCTGTTACAGTTTCATTTGTTACATAGATATCCATATAAGGAACATTGTCATCTAACGGCTTTCTCTCACCACCAACTAACGGAGCGACAATATTAAAGATATCATCTTCCTGAACATCTTCTAATGTAATTGTATTGCCATCAGCGTCATAGAGGTTATAAACAAATGTATCATTGCCTCTGTCATCGGGGTCTAAAGATAAACCGCCTGAAGTAAACTTAACAAAGCTTTCATCAACTCTTACTGTATCAACCTGCGCATAAGAATAGTCTGTAACAAAGATTTTGTCATAGTCATCATTCTTCGGACCCATGAACGTAATAGAATTTGCTTCATCGACTAATAATTTTTCTAAAGAACCAAATTCTTTCTCAATCTCTTTCATACTAATTTTAGAACCATTATAGTATACAGAGAGATCATCGCCTGTCTTCGTATCAATCTTAACGGTTTTTGAATCGTTAAGATCTTCATAGTACTCGAATGTACCCTCTTGTTCATCATATGCTTCAAAGTTAGCAGAAACAGTTTCTGAGTCTGTCGACTTAGAGTCAACAACAACTGCTAAGAGTTCCCATTCTTCATTGTCATTCTCAGCGATATAGGCTTCAACTGTGTAACCCAGGTAGTCGCCAACTTCGGTTTCGCCTGCATACGGTTTAATTGTTGAATTTTTAGAAGAGAACTGATTGTCTAAAATTTCGTCCCAATAATAATCATATGTACCGATTATATCAAGCTCTGCTTTCGGGTTGTCAACATCTTTACGGAGATTTTCGTCCGTTTTAGCAGTGTTTTCTACAACAGCTTTTACCTTATAAATTTCATTTGTGTAGGTAAGAAGTGTTCTTAAGTCTGTGCCGTTTTTACCGTCGTAAACAACATATTCGTCATCTTTCGGGTTCGGCGCATAGTAAGAAACGTCTACCAATGGTGTGGTTAATGCATTGTAGATAACCTGAGCAACTACTTCTCTTGTAGCAGCTGTAGCACCGTCAAAGTTTGTGCTTGCAAGAACGCCTCTCTGAGAAGCAACTTTCAGATAACCTGTGGGATAACCGCCGTTTTCGCTTCTCTGAGCAATTCTTTCATAACCTAACGCTCTGAGAACCATAACAACTGCATCCTGGAATTTAACATTTGCATCGGGGTCAAATTTGTTGTCGCCAACACCATAAATGATGTCGCCTGCAACGCCCCATGCAATGTAGCCTGCTGCCCAATGATCTGCAGCTACATCGTCAAATGAGCTTCCGCCAGATGCTTTTGCAACATCTTCTTGGCCCATTGCTCTACAAACCATAGCGACCATTTCTGATCTTTTGATATTGCTTGTGGGGTTGAAGTTGCCTTCATCATCACCCTCTACAATACCAAGACCGGAAAGAACTTTAATAGCTTTGTAGTAGCTATTTGATTCTTGTACGTCTCCATACTGTCCTGTTGCAGCGCCAACGCTTAATGCAGCCAATGAGCTGATAAGCATAGCAACCGTAACAATTACGGAGACTAACTTTTTGAGATTTTTCATAACGTCTCAAATCCTCCCTTATAATAAATTTAATTTAAAATCGAAAGAGATGTGGTTTTCGCCAAAGCTGTTCCTCTTTCAAAAACAGCAAAGGCGATGCGACAAGCTATACGCCCATCATTACTATACACTGATTATACCACTAGTTTTCGGCATAGTCAATGCAAAATTTACAGTTGTAATAAAAATGTAAAAAATCTTACAAATATTACATATTTATTGCAACTTTTTTATGCAAACGCACAATGTGCGGTATTGCTAAACCTAACATTCCCGGTCTTTTTCCTTATTTAACAGGCTGAATTTAATAAAGTCACGAAACAACGGATGAGGCCTGTTCGGTCTGGATTTAAATTCCGGATGGAACTGAACGCCCACAAACCAGCTGTTGGCCGGAACCTCTGTAATTTCACAGAGCAAACCGTCAGGCGATTTCCCTGAAAACGTCATGCCTTTGGACTCAAGCCTGTCGCGGTATGCATTGTTGACTTCATACCTGTGTCTGTGGCGCTCTGAAATTTCAGTTTCGCCGTAAGCCCTATACGCAGCCGATTCCCCGTCTAAAACACACGGATATTTTCCCAGTCGCATGGTGCCCCCGAGCTTATCAATGTCTTTCTGTCCAGGCATAATGTCAATCACCGGCGAGGTCGTTCCCGGGTCAAACTCCGTTGAGTTCGCCGTTTTTAAGCCTAACACATTTCTGGCATATTCAATGACAGCGACCTGCATTCCGAGACAAATTCCAAAGTACGGAATGTCGTTTTCCCGCGCGTAGCGGCAGGACAGTACCATTCCTTCAATTCCCCTGTCACCGAAACCGCCGGGAATGATAATCCCGTCCACATTTCCAAGACATTCTTCTATATTCTCCTCGGTGATAAACTCCGAGTTCACCCACTTGATATGCACATCGGCGTTATTTGCCACGCCGCCGTGTTTTAAGGATTCAACAACGCTGATATAAGCATCCCTCAAAACAACATATTTTCCAACCAGTGCGATTGTGACATTTTTTTTCAGGTTTTTTGACCGTTCCACGAACTTTTCCCAGTCGTATAGGTTTGGTTTTGGATCCCTTAGCCCCAATTTCTTTAACGCAACCCTTGCCAGGCCTTCCCGTTCCAGCATAAGCGGAACTTCATAGAGCACGTCGGCGTCCATATTCGGAATCACTGCTTCCGGCGAAATGTTGCAAAACAAAGATAATTTATTAATAATTTCGTCGTCTAGCGTACGCTCTGCACGGCAGACCACAATGTCTGGCTGAATTCCAATTCCCAACAGCTCTTTTACGCTGTGCTGGGCCGGTTTTGACTTTAATTCACCATTTTTACCCAGGAACGGAATGAGCGCAACGTGTATGTAAAGCACGTTTTCTCTGCCGACCTCTGTTGCCACCTGCCGGATAGACTCTAAAAACGGAAGGCTTTCAATGTCGCCGACGGTGCCGCCGATTTCAGTAATCACCACATCGGTGCCGCCGTGGGCACCTGCGCGGTAAATCCGCTCTTTAATCTCGTTTGTGATATGGGGGATAACCTGAACCGTTCCGCCCAGATAATCGCCGGTTCTTTCTTTATTAATAACGCTCCAATAAACCTTTCCGGTTGTAACGTTGCTGTTTTCGTTTAAATTCTCATCAATAAACCGTTCGTAATGTCCCAGATCAAGGTCTGTTTCTGCACCATCGTCTGTTACGAAAACTTCGCCGTGCTGGATAGGGCTCATGGTTCCGGGATCAATATTAATATAGGGGTCGAACTTCTGAATGGTAACCCGGTATCCGCGCGCCTTAAGAAGTCTTCCCAGCGACGCAGCCGTAATTCCCTTGCCCAAACCTGACACAACACCGCCGGTAACAAATATGTACTTCAGCATAAACACACCTCCATCTAAAAATATATTTACCTTATCTATTTTAAACTGTTCCGCCCCCAATGTCAAGAATTTTTTTCGCTTTCTCGCCAAAATAATTGTTTTTTTATTGATTTCGCGGGTTCCCTGTGTTATGCTAATGACAGAGAATTTAACGTTTCAGAATAGGGGCGATAAAATGTATTACAAATTAAAACTGATTCATGGTCCGAATTTGAATATGCTGGGCGTCCGCCAGCCTGAAATATATGGGCATGACACGCTGTCGGACATTGAACAGCTGGTTGTTTCCGAGGCAAAGAAAAAGGGCTTTGCGGCAGACTGTTTCCAGTCCAACTCGGAAGGGGCGATTATCGACGCAATCCAGTCCTGTTATCAGGCCTGCGACGGCATTATTTTAAACGCCGGTGCCTACACCCATTACAGCTACGCCATCCGCGACGCGATTTCTTCCGTTATGGTGCCCTGTGTGGAGGTACACCTTTCAGACATTCATGCCAGGGAGCCGTTCCGCAGCGTATCGGTGCTGGAGCCCGTTTGCGTGAAACAAATCTGCGGATTGGGCAAACAGGGATATGTGCTGGCTGTTGAGGAACTGATAAAAAACCATGTTCGATAAAATTCTTTCCTTTTTATTTCCAAGTCCCTGTGTAGTGTGCCAAAAACCTGCCGGAAGAAACCGGTTTGTCTGCAATTCCTGCAAAGAACATTTAACTCTTTTAAAACCGGGCGCTTTTTGCAAGACCTGTTTTGCACCCCTGCCTTCCGGCGCTGAACTTTGCGGAAAGTGCCTAAGCAACAGTCCCGCTTACGGCCAGTTAGTTGCCTGTGTCTCCTATCAGGGAATCCTGCGCAACTCGCTGCACCGCTATAAATTCGGCGGCCGTTCTGACCTGCACACTTCTTTTGCAATGATGATGTGCGCTCAACTTCTTTCCTTCGGCTGCACGGATTTTGATGTTGTGGTTCCTACTCCGCTGTCGAATGAGCGCCTTCGGGAAAGAGGCTTCAATCAAGCGGAATTAATTGCAAAGGACATTGCCAAACAATTTCACGCCCCTTGCGTTTCCAACGCGCTTAAAAAGTGCCGGGATACCGAACGGCAGTCGGAGCTTGACATGCACCAAAGGGATCGCAATGTTCGCGGGGCGTTTGCTTTAAGCAGCCCCGATGCTGTCCGCGAGAAAAAAGTGCTTCTTGTAGACGACATTTTCACCACCGGCGCAACCATGCGGGAAGCCGCCAAAACCCTCTCGGCTGTTTCAAAGAGCGTTACTGCCTGCGTTTTAGCGAAAACGGATATCAGGCAGCGTTCTTAAATAAAAGTATACTTACGAAAAATGAAAGGAACATTAAAACTTTTTGGCTTTTGCTGTTTTGTTGCTAAAATCTTTTATTGTTTCATGTTCCTCCAAGTTAATTTTTTTATATTTTTTGTCTTTTTATTAGGGTTTACAGCAGTTCCCTTACTTGCCTTTCTGTTTAATTAGACGCGAAATGTTGCTAAAAAGTTCCCTCGCTTTGTACGTTTTGTATATAAATTTTAAAAAAATTTTCAAACTCCCACATTTACGGCTGTTTTTTTCGCGGAACAGAAAAATTTTTTGTTTGAAATTTATCATTGTTTGTGCTATAATAAATAAGGTATATATTCATATGTTTATCACTATGAATGATAAATAAATAATTTATTCTTTTAAGGAGGATAAAAATGGCTAAAAAAATGAAAACCATGGACGGTAACTGCGCCGCTGCACATTGCGCCTATGCATTTACAGAAGTCGCAGCTATCTATCCCATCACACCATCGTCTACAATGGCAGAATATGTAGACCAGTGGAGTGCGAACGGACTCAAGAACATCTTCGGCGAAACGGTTGAAGTTGTTGAAATGCAGTCTGAAGCAGGCGCTGCAGGCGCTGTTCACGGCTCCCTTCAGGGTGGTGCTCTGACAACTACGTTCACTGCATCACAGGGACTTTTATTGATGATTCCGAATATGTATAAGATTGCGGGCGAATTGCTCCCCACCGTGTTCCACGTAAGCGCCCGCGCACTTGCCGCTCACGCGCTGAACATTTTCGGCGACCATCAGGACGTTATGGCCTGCCGCCAGACCGGCTTTGCAATGCTGGCTTCCGGCAGCGTTCAGGAAACAATGGATTTAGGCGGCGTTGCTCACTTAGCTTCCATTAAGGGCAGAGTTCCGTTCCTCCACTTCTTCGACGGATTCAGAACATCTCACGAAATCCAGAAAATTGAAGTGATGGACTATGAAGACTTAAAAAGCTTAGTTGACTGGGATGCTTTAAAGGCATTTAAAGACAACGCACTGAACCCGGAACACCCGGTTCTCCGCGGTACCGCACAGAACTCAGATATTTACTTCCAGGGCAGAGAAGCCTCCAACACCTTCTACGAGAAAATTCCGGACATTGTTGCCGACTACATGAAGGAAATTACAAAGATTACAGGAAGAGAATATAAGCCGTTTAACTACTACGGTGCACCGGACGCAACAAAGGTGATTGTCGCAATGGGTTCTGTTTGTGAAGCAATTGAAGAAACCGTTGACTACTTAAACGCAAGAGGCGAAAAGGTGGGCGTTGTGAAGGTTCATCTTTACAGACCGTTCTCTTCCAAATATTTCTTCGACGTTCTGCCGAAAACCGTTCAGAAAATTGCAGTTCTGGACAGAACAAAAGAGCCCGGCTCTTTGGGCGAACCGCTCTACTTAGACATCTGCAACCTGTTCACAGGCAAAAAAGACGCACCTGAAATTTTAGGCGGACGTTACGGTTTGGGTTCAAAAGACACCACACCCACACAGATTGCCGCAGTGTTTGCAAACTTAGATGCTGCAAAGCCGATTAACGGCTTCACCATCGGCATTGTGGATGACGTTACAAACCTTTCACTGCCCCTGGGAGAAAAAATCAACGCTGCTCCCGAAGGCGCAACACGCTGCAAATTCTGGGGCTTCGGTTCCGACGGTACGGTTGGTGCGAACAAAGACGCCATCAAAATCATCGGCGACCATACAGACCTTTACGCACAGGCATATTTCGATTACGACTCGAAAAAATCCGGCGGCGTAACCATGTCCCACCTGCGGTTTGGTAAAAAGCCCATCAAATCTACATACCTGCTGGACGAAGCAGACTATATCGCCTGCCACAAACCGGCTTATATTTATCAGTATGACGTGCTGGAGGGCCTGAAAAAGGGCGGCACCTTCCTCTTAAACTGCGTTTGGTCCCCTGAGGAATTGGATGAAAAGCTTCCGGGCCACATGAAGAGATATATTGCTGAAAACGACATTCACTTCTATATTATAAACGCTGTAGACATTGCTTCCTCCATTGGTCTGGGCGGAAGAATTAACATGGTAACACAGTCTGCGTTCTTTAAGCTTGCAAACGTTATTCCGATTGAGGAAGCCGTTCCGCTGTTAAAAGACGCAATTAAAAAGACCTATGGCAAAAAGGGCGACAAGATTGTTGCCATGAACTGCGAAGCAGTTGACAAGGCGTTAACCGCCATTGTAAAAATTGACGTTCCCGCTTCCTGGAAAGACGCAAAAGACGAAGCGAAAGAAGCCGACGCAAACGTTCCCGATTTCATTAAGAACATTGTTGAGCCGGTGAACGCACAGCAGGGCAACAAGCTTCCTGTCAGCACATTTGTGGGTATGGAAGACGGTACGTTTATGCAGGGTACGTCAAAATATGAAAAACGTACGGTTGCTGTCAGCGTTCCGGAATGGAACATTGATAAATGTATCCAGTGTAACATGTGCTCTCTAGTTTGTCCCCACGCGGCAATCCGCCCGACGCTGATGACGGAGGAAGAGGCTGCGAACGCTCCTGAATCCTTCCACGCAAAAGATGCAACCGGTCCGCAGCTGAAAGGTCTTAAGTTCCGCGTTCAGGTTTCCCCGAGAGACTGCCTGGGATGCGGCGTTTGCCCGAACACCTGCCCGGTAGGCGCACTCACCATGGTTCCTGTTGATAAGGCTGTTGAAGACGAAGCACACAACTGGGAATTTGCCATGACAGTTCCTGTAAAGGACGATTTAATGAACAAGGGCACCGTGAAAGGTTCGCAGTTCTGCCAGCCCATGCTGGAGTTCTCCGGCGCTTGCGCTGGCTGCGGCGAAACACCTTACATCAAGCTCATCACCCAGCTTTTCGGCGACAGAATGATGATTGCAAACGCAACCGGATGTACGTCAATCTGGGGTGGTTCCGCACCTTCTATGCCGTATGCAACAAATGCAGAGGGCAAAGGCCCGGCTTGGGCAAACTCGCTGTTTGAAGACAACGCAGAGTATGGCTTGGGTATGGCAATTGCCGTTAGAAAAATCAGAGCTACATTAAAGGCTAAAATGGAAGAAGCCATTGAAGCAGGCGTTGACGGCAAGCTTGCCGATGCATTTAAGACATGGATTGAAGGTATGAACGATGCAGACGCATCGAAAGCCGCTGCAAAAGAAATTGAAGCGCTGATAAAAGACGCAGACATGTCTGTTCCCGGCGTGAAAGACATTGCCGACAGAACTGATTTCTTAGTAAAACGTTCCAACTGGGCCTTCGGCGGCGACGGCTGGGCATATGACATTGGTTACGGCGGTTTAGACCACGTAATTGCTTCCGGTGAAGATATCAACATCTTTGTTGTAGACACCGAAGTTTACTCCAACACAGGCGGCCAGTCTTCCAAAGCCACACCGACGGCAGCAGTTGCAAAATTTGCGGCTTCCGGTAAGAAAGTGAAAAAGAAAGACTTGGGCATGATTGCCACAACCTATGGCTATGTATATGTTGCACAGATTGCCCTGGGCGCAAACCCGGCACAGACCATTAAGGCTATTAAAGAAGCGGAAGCTTATCCGGGCCCATCTTTGGTTATTGCATATGCACCGTGTATCAACCACGGAATTAAGTCTAAGGGTAACATGGCAAACTCCATCGCCGAAGAGAAAAAGGCGGTTGAAACCGGTTACTGGCACTTGTGGAGATTTAATCCTGAGCTGAAAGAAGAGGGCAAAAATCCGTTTGTTCTTGACTCGAAAGAGCCCAAGGGCACCGTTCGTGAATTCATGGAGGGTGAAAACAGATACCTCATGCTCAAGCAGGCATATCCTGATGTTGCAGAGGAACTCTTCACAAAAGCTGAAAAAGACTTGCTGGAAAGATACGAAACCTACAAAAAAATGGCTGAATAAACAGACATATGGAAAGCCCCGCGTAAATTACGCGGGGCTTTTTTGTTTTTCTACTGCATGGAAAACATCATTCTGTCGTTGGTAAGCTGCTTTTTCCGCTCAGCCGAGAATAGCTCAACCAATCCCTCCGGCGTCATGCTGGCGCGTTCCTCGCCTTTGATGTCTAAAATAATCTGCCCTTCGTCCATCATAATGGTGCGGTTGCCGCAGGAAAGGGCATAATTCATGTCGTGAGTAATCATCATGGTGGTTATTTTATTTTTCGTAACAATCTCCGTTGTAATTTTTAAAACCTTTTTGGCGGTTGCAGGATCTAAGGCCGCCGTGTGCTCATCCAACAGCAAAAGCTTTGGCCCGGCAATGGTAGACATCAAAAGCGATACCGCCTGGCGCTGCCCGCCGGAAAGCAGGCCAATCTGGGTTTTCATACGGTTCTCCAACCCTAAATCCAGCGTTGCCAGCAATTCTTTGAAATAGGCGCTGTCGTGCTTATTCACCGCAAAGAACGAGCGTTTCGCTTTTCTGGTGTAAGCCAGGGACAAGTTTTCTTCAATGGTCATGTGGGGACTGGTGCCGCGCATGGGATCCTGATAAATACAGCCAATGTCTAACGCGCGCTTATAATCCTTTTTAAACGTAATGTCCTCGCCGTCTAAAAAAATGTTTCCCTCCTCCACCGGATATGCTCCCAAAATAGCGTTGAACATGGTGGACTTTCCTGCGCCGTTGGAGCCCAAAATGGTGACAAAGTCGCCGGGGGCAACGTTTAGGTTTAAATTTTCAAGGGCTACTTTTTCGTTAACCGTCCCTTTAAAAAATATTTTCTTGATATTGTTTAACACCAGCATGTCGTTCATTGCACGTTCCTCCTCTGGGATTTCATCCTTGCGTTGCCAATTGCCTTTTTCGCTGTGGGAATTGCAATGGAAAGCGCAACAATCACTGCAGAAATGAGCTTTAAGGCATAGGATGGGAAAATTTCAAACCGCAGGGCAAGAGCAATGATAATACGGTAAACCGCTGAACCCACACACGCCGAGAGAATTCCAACGCCTACGCCGCGCCGGCCGCAGATAGACTCGCCGATGATGATGGACGCCAGGCCGATTACGACCATGCCGGTGCCATATCCCACATCGGAAAACATTTGATACTGGCAGATTAAGGACCCGGAAAGCCCAACGCAGGCATTTGCAATTACAATTCCCAAACATTTTGAAACGTCTGCATTAATTGAAGACGAGCGCACCATTTCCTCATTGTCTCCGGTGGCGCGGATTGCCATGCCCGGGCGGGTTTTAAAAAACACCGCCAAAATCGCTGCCACCGCGGCAATGATAAGGGCCGATAAAATCAGCTTATCAATCTCATCATTTAAGGGCGAAGCTTTGCAAACCCAGGTAAAAACAGTTTCTTGCCCCACTAAGGAAAGGTTCGACTTTTCACCCATAATAAACATGTTAATGCTGTAAAGTCCCGTCATAGTAATAATGCCTGCCAAAATCGGCGGCACCTTCACCTTAGTTAAAAGCAAGCCGGTAATCAGCCCCGCCAGTCCGCCGGCCGCGGTGCCTGCCAAAATTCCTAAAACCGGATTGTTTGCCGCAATGGTCACCACCGCCGCCGTTGCCATGCCTGTGACAAAGCTTCCGTCAACAGTCAGGTCGGCAATGTCTAAAATGCGGAACGTAACAAACACCCCCATTGCCATGGCGGCGTATAAAAGCCCCAGCTGAAGGGATCCAATGATTTGAATGAACATAATTTTTCCTCCAAAACAACAAAAGTCTGCCACAGGCAGACTTTAAACAACACTGATATAAATTATTTCTAGGCTATCAAATCTCATCTCATCTGCGCTATGCTCAATCTTTATCATAGCACGAAGCGGCAGAATTGTCAAGATGAAATTATTCTCCCTTAACCTTCAGCAGTAAGCTTGTCGAGCACCAGAGAATATCCGCCAGAACCATAGTGGAGGCACCGGTTAATCCGCGCAATGGTCGCGCTGGAAGCTCCCGTTTCCTCTTCAATTTCCGTAAACGTTTTCCCCTGCTTTAGCAGCCTAGCCACAGAAAGCCGCTGGGCCATGGCCGACAGCTCCCGCACTGTGCACAAATCGCTGAACAGCTGCTTGCATTCTTCCCTGTTTTTCAGCGACAGCATCACATCATACAAAAAATTTAATTCCTCTTCGCTTAAATGCTCCATTACAACACCGAGCCCCTCTGGGAAGCAAAGCTTGCAATAAACTCCCGGGTACGCGCGTTTCTCGGCTCCTCAAAAATCTGTTTCGGCGTTCCCTCTTCTGCAATTACGCCGTTATCCATAAAAATAATCCGGTCTGAAATATTTTTTGCAAAATACATTTCGTGGGTCACAATAATCATGGTCATGCCATCGTCTGCCAACGATTTGATTACCTTTAACACCTCATTGGTAATTTCAGGGTCTAAGGCAGACGTAGGCTCGTCAAACAGCATAATTTCAGGGTTTAACGCCAGCGCCCGGCAGATGGCTACCCGCTGCTGCTGTCCGCCGGACAGCTCACATGGATAGTTGTCATATTTTGCCGACAGGCCTGCCCTGTCCATTAACGACTTTGCCTTTTGCTCAATTTCTTCATAAATGGCCTTTTTGTTTTCTTTAAAATCAGGACGCTCCTTTGCCAAAAGCTTCGGCGCAAGCACCACGTTTTCTAAGGCGCTGTATTGCGGAAACAGGTGAAAGGACTGAAAGACAAACCCAAACTTAAGCTGCTTTTTCCGGATTTCATCATTTGACATGCGCTTTTTTTCCGCCCCGTCAAAAATAACCTCGCCGTTTAAAACAATCTGGCCTTTATCTGCCTTTTCCAAAAAGTTGATGCACCGCAAAAGTGTGGTTTTTCCGCTTCCCGACGAGCCAATCACCGACACAACCTCGCCCGGCTCCATGGAAAAGGAAACGTCCTTTAAAACTTCGGTTTTGTCAAAGCTTTTCATTAAATTTTTAATTTCTAAAATTGCCATAGCCAAACATTCCTCCGACTTTTAACCCTTGTAATAATCCAGTTTCTTTTCCAGCTTGCCAAACAAAATGGTGAGCAGGCCGCAGAACAGCAAATAAAATGCGCCTGTGTAAAACAGGGGCCACAAAAGGCCTGCCGACTTTATGTAAACCTGTGCCGACCAGATAATTTCATACACCGCAATAATTCTTGCTAAAGAGGTGTCCTTCACTAGGGTAATAATTTCGTTGCTCATGGGCGGTACAATCCGCTTGATTACCTGAAACAGCACCACGCGGAAAAAAATCTGCGGTTTTGTCATGCCCAAAACCTGGCCCGCTTCATACTGGCCCTTCGCAATCGACTCAATTCCGCCCCGGTAAATCTCAGAAAAATAACAGGCATAGTTGATAACGAACGCAATCATAACCGCCACGAATCGGTCGAAAACCTTCCATGAGGCAATGAACTCCACCAAAAAATTGGAGTAGTCCAAACCCTGAGCCCAGTTTCCAATCATGCCCGGGCCGTAATAAATCACAATAAGCTGAAGCATCAGCGGCGTGCCGCGAATGATCCAAACAAAGGTTTTAACAAGCCATTTAATGGGCCTGATTTTGCTCATGGAACCAAAGCTGATAATGAGTCCCAGCGGCAGCGCAAAAACAAGCGTTAAAAAAAAGATTTTAAACGTCGTGGAAAATCCCTCTAAAAGGGACATGGTAACCGTTAAAAACATAAGTTTATTCCCTCATTTTAAAAAATGATAAAAGCAGAGCAGACAAAACACTGTCTGCTCTGCAAATTCTGTAACTGCTTATTTTGCAAGCGTCAGCTCATATTTTGAAGCCAAAGCTTCCAATGTACCGTCTGCCTTCATTTCAGCCATCAGCTCGTTTACTTTCTTCGCAGCATCTGAGCCTTTTCTAAAGCCGATAACATATTCTTCTGTTGTCAGGGCAATGCCGCCTTTTAAGTTTGCATAGCTTGTGCCTTCTCCTGTCATTGCATTTGCCATAGTAATGTCGATTACGCAGGCATCGGAGGAACCGGAAGCAACTTCCATTAAAGCGTCGGTCTGTGTTCCAACAGCTGTATAAGCCGCGTCAAGCCCAGCTTCTTTAATTGCCTTCTCGCCGGCAGAGCCAGCTTCTGCAACAAATTTCAGTTCTTTCATGCTGTCAGCATCTTGAAACGAATCAACCTTGTCCTTTGCCATTACAACAACCTGTGAATTTTCAACATATGCGTCTGTGCATTCCATTGCTTTCTCAACTTCTTCTGTCAGTGTCATGCCGTTCCATACGCAGTCGATTGACTTCGCGTCCAGCTCCAGGGCTTTGTTATCCCAGTCAATTTCAATAAATTCCGGCTCAACGCCAAGCTTTTCACAAACAGCCTTTGCAAATTCAGCGTCAAACCCGGTCCACTCGCCGTTAGCGTCTCTATAGTCCATAGGCTCATAATCGGTAATACCAATAATCATTTTGCCCTTATCTGTGATATAGCTAAGGTCAGATTCTCCAGAGGGAGCAGAAGACGCTGGCGCGTTTGCCGGTTTTGACCCACAGCCGGCAAATAAGGCACCTGCCATAAGTACTGATAACGTAAGTGCTGCTAATTTTTTTAATTTCATTTTACATTCTCCTTGCATAAATTTAATCTCAACACCTATTACTTTACCACTTTAGCGCAATAAAGTCAAGAGTAATTTAAAAAAAGACATCAATTTTGACTTATTGCACAAATTTAACATATATTTAGCCCATCATTTTATTCAATTTCTATAACACTTGACGAATGAAATAAAATTTGATATAGTTATAATATAGGAAAGGGGCGCGAATTGTGGGAGAGAGCAAACGCTTTGCAAAAAATATGGCCGCCAAAGCTTTCAGTCTGGGATTAAACCTGCTGATAAGCTTTTTTCTTACGCCCTACATCATTCAGCATGTGGGCAGCGAGGCATATGGCTTCGTAGGCCTGGCCAACGATTTTGTAGACTGCGCAAGAATTGCCACGGTGGCCCTGAACTCCATGGCCCTGCGGTTTATTGCCATCAGTCTGCACAAGGGGGACGAAGAAAAAGCGAACCAATACTTTTCCTCTGTTATGATTGTCAATTTTCTCATGTGCCTGATTTTGCTCCTGCCCTTTGGCGGTGTTGTTATTTTTCTGGACAAGCTATTGCACATCTCGAAAGAGATTTTAACAGACGTGCGGCTGCTGTGGTCTTTTGTGTTCATCAACTTTTTAATCAGCGTTCAAAGCTCCTCTTTTTCTGTTGCCCTGTTTGCGAAAAACAGAATTGACAAAGAATCCTTTCGCAGTGCGGAATCTGTTGGGTTAAGGGCGCTGTTTTTGGTGGCGTGCTACGCACTCTTTCCGCCAAAAGTCTATTATGTCGGCGTTTCTTATTGTATTTTAACGCTATATGTGTTCATCACCAATTTTTATTATACAAAAAAATATCTTCCAAATCTTACGGTTTCAAAAAAATATTTTGACAAAGGCGCAGTAAAAACCCTGTTTGCCTCGGGAAGCTGGAACTGCCTGACAAAAATTGCAACTATTTTATCCACCGGATTAGACCTGGTGCTGGTGAATCTGTTTGTAGGAAAGTCGGAAATGGGCGTGGTGTCTGTTTCCAAAGCCATGCCCAACACATGTTTTTCTGTTTTTGTTATTCTATCCAGCGTATTTTTACCGCGAATTACGGAAGAATATGCAAAGGGCGATATGAAAAAAATTGCAGAAAACGGTGTTTTCTCCATTAAACTGCTTGGAATTCTCGCCGCAATTCCCATTGTCATTCTGGGGGTTTTCGGCGACGCATTTTACAGGCTCTGGACGCCCACGGAAGACGCAAACCTGTTGTGGCTTCTTTCCGCTGTCGCCGGCGCGGCGTTTGTATTTTCCCTTTCCACGCAAAATCTTTGGAATGTCTTCACCGTAACCAACCGCGTAAAAACTTCTGCTCTGGGGCTTTTCATTACTGCTGCCCTTTCCATTATCACCGTTTTCATCTCTATGGCTGTGGTGCAGGATAGGACCACCCGCATGTTCATCATTGTGGGAACGAGCGTGCTGTATAATGTGTTAATGTCTGTGTTCTTCCTGCCCCAAGCTGCGGCAAAGTGTTTAAAGCTTGCAAAGAGCACATTTTATAAACCAA
This sequence comes from Congzhengia minquanensis, assembly GCF_014384785.1. Classification (NCBI taxonomy): domain Bacteria; kingdom Bacillati; phylum Bacillota; class Clostridia; order Eubacteriales; family Oscillospiraceae; genus Congzhengia; species Congzhengia minquanensis. Next base: position 124,466 of record NZ_JACRSU010000004.1, on the reverse strand, counting down.
TTTTTAAAACTGTGTTGCTGATTGTTACCATGACGGTTTTGTTTTTCGCCATAAAACAACTGTTTTACATAACCGGCTGGATGAATTTTATTATCATGTTCCTCGCTGTATCCATTGTATCGGTGTTTTTGGGAATATTTCTTGTGCTAAACAAAGGGGAACGCCGGTGGCTGATAAATATTTTAACCAGACACAGATAAAGTGGTGAAAAAATGAAACTGTTAAAGGATTTTTATTTGCAGACGGCGCTGACTGCCGCACCTGCGCTGTTGGGAAAGGTGCTATATCATCAAACAGAAGAGGGCCGCGTGACGTTCGGGCGCATTACAGAAACTGAAGCCTATTTCGGAGAATCTGATACGGCTTGCCACGCCAGGAGCGGCAGAACCAAACGGACAAACGTCCTGTATGAAGAAGGCGGCATCGCCTATATTTACTTGTGCTACGGCATCCATAATCTTTTAAACGTGGTTACAGGACCGCGTGATTTCCCCCAGGCGGTTTTAATTCGCGCCGTTGAAGGCTTTAACGGGCCGGGCAGGCTTACAAGGGCAATGAAAATCGACCATTCGCTGAATGGTGTAAGCTTCTTAAGCTCAAACCGCATTTGGATTGAAGACGACGGCGCAAAGCCGAAGTTCAAAGCAACAAAACGCATTGGAATAGATTATGCCACGGCGGAATACCGAAACAAGCTGTGGCGGTTTGTTATAAAATAAACGCTTTGGAGGGAGCAATGAACATTTTAAACCCAAAAGTTCCATTGGCTTTACAAGAGCTTGCAGATTTTGCGTCTGCCGCAGCAAGCTGCATGACAGAGGAATCCCCGATCACCGGAATTTATGTGGCGGATCAAACAGAGAATGAACAAGACTTTTTTAAATTAGAGGTTAGCGGCGCCGTTTTTGAACGTTGTACCTTTGAACGCTGCATCTTTGAGAAGACAAGCTTTTACGACTGCAAATTTCAAAACTGTAATTTTTCAAACAGCAATTTGCAAGACGCCTATTTCGAACGCTGCCAGTTTCAGTTCTGCAAATGCATTGGCACCAACTTTCACGGTTCTGTTTTAAAGCATGTTGCAGCTTTACAGTCTAACATTCAGTTTGCAGATTTTGGCGGCACGAAGCTGACCAACGTTTTGTTTCGCGAAACAGACCTAACGGAAAGCTCTTTTGCCGAATCCAGTTTAAAACAGACGGAATTTCAAAATTCCAGGCTGATTAAAATAAATTTTTTTAAAACGCCCCTTGCAGGAGTTGACTTTGCAAAAAATGAGTTTGCCGGGCCGGTTTTATCAAGCCCTCCTTTTGAGCTGCAAGGCGCAAAGGTAAACGCGGCGCAGGCGGTAGATTTGGCGCGGCTGTTAGGCGTCATTGTGGAAGATTTATAAAAAGGAGAGAGTTAACATGCGAAAAAGCCAACGGGAAATTCAATCATTTGAAGAAATTACAGACGTTTTAAACCGGTGCGACACCATTCGATTAGGGCTTTTCGGGCAGGAATACCCCTATGTTGTTCCGCTGTCCTTCGGGTATGAAACGGCGAACGGAAAAATTGTCATTTACATACACGGCGCACAGGAGGGGAAAAAGCATGACCTGATTGCACAAAGCAATAAGGTCTGTGTGGAAGCAGACATTTGCCACGGCTTTGCTGAAACAGAGCGAAGCGTTACCACCGTCTACGAGAGCATCATTGGCTATGGCACGGCGGAAAAGGTTTATGGAGACGAAATGATGCACGGGCTCAGGCTTCTTCTTGCTCACTGTGGCTATGAAGGATTTCCTTTTGACCAGTCTGTCACAAACATTTTAACGGTGTATAAAATCACGTTGGATTCCGTAACAGGCAAACGAAGAACGGTTTAAAAATTTTATAATGAACAAAGGCGAACCGTATTATCGGAATTAATTCCGATAATACGGTTCGCCTTTTCATATATTTAATAGTCTGGCAAAATAATAAAATAAATTTATTGTCAAAATAATAATCGTATAATAATGAAAACATTTTTTATATTTCCCATAACATGTATTCCATATCTGTCCTACAAACGCAATGGCAATCGGAAGCGCCATTACATTATACGTGGCATATGCACGGATATCACCCTTTAATAAAGATAATAACGCGCGTGTCATCTTGCAGGTTGGGCAGGGAATTGCAGTAATTTTATAAAAAATACATGGAAACTGAAACCATATGCATAAGCCCATTAATAACAAGATTAATAAACATTGTTTTAATGCTGGCAGGACAACGGTAATATTCTTTTTATTAAATAAGTGACATAACATTATTAAAATTTAAATCTTTTACTTTTTTTGAAATAGAAAACCAGTCTACAATTGTCAAAATTCCACAAACACCAAGCGTTAATAATTTTAAAATTCCCATGCCGGTATCCCCAATCATAAATCTGTCAATCCCAAGGCTCCCTAAAAATATGGATACAAGAAGGATGGTGGTAGGGTCTTTAAAATCAATGGTGGAAATCAATGAAAATTTTTCTTCATCCATTGTTCTTAATTTGTCTTTTAAATACATAATTTTTTCTGCAGGAAAAAATTTCTGATTGGTCATAATAAACATATCGACTTTTTGTTGATCCATAATATACACCTCATTCATCATTTGACATTTAGTGAATGTCATTATCTATATCATATCATGTTAAGATATTTTTGTCAAGCACTAAATGTCAAAAGGAGGCAGTTTATGTTTAAAAATAAATCATCAAAGGGAAAAAATAACATTTGCGGCGAAAAAATATACGTATTACGAAAGCAGCATACCCCAAAAATGTCACAGCGAATTCTTGCCGAATGTTTGCAGATGAAAGGGATTGATGTAGATAAAAACGCTGTTCAGAGGATTGAAAGCGGAGAGCGGTTTGTAACGGACATTGAACTGAAGGCGCTTGCTGAAACCTTCAAAACCTCATGTGACGAGTTGCTGGAAGAATAAAATGCCGCTCCCAAACAGATGTTATCGTATCACAATAGGAAACAGCAACAAAAAAGGCTATGCACACATTGCATAGCCTTTTATCGTTCAAAACTGCATTTTTTGTTTTTATTTTTTCAATTCAATATAGTCCGTTGTTCTGCAAAGACCGTTTGCGTCTTTCACTTCAAAATAAATGCCAACCGCATCGTCCGGCACAGTATAAGTAATATTGCCATCTGCTGTCTGCGTTATATTTACAGACGTCCAAGCTGTTGTGCCCGGCTTGCCAATTCCATTCCCATATACAATCCCAGTAGTATTATACCACAGTTTTACCGACGTGATGGAAATCGGCGACTCATATGAGAAGCTTGCCGCACGGCCGTTCATGGTAAGCTTGCTGACAGTCGGCAGGGCCGTACCGTCCTTGAGCATGTAGTCGGCATATGCGAACAGCTCAGGAATATCTCCAGTCGATCCCGAACCATGCTGCTGTGAGTGGGACCCATTGTTGTTCTTGATACATAGCTGTGACAGCGTTTCATATGAGCACTGTGATGTGGCGTGCAGCGAGAAGAACGTGTCGTTGGAACCGTTAATCCAGAATACCGGCATACCGGCTTTCACTGTGTTTGCAAAGGTGTATTTCCCGTCGTAAATGCTGTCCGGATGGATAGAACCAGTAGAGAGCGTTAAGTTGCCGCACCCATAAACAGGCATTGCAAATTTAAACCGTGTGTCCTCGCCAATGCCGCGGCTGGAGATAATGCCGCCCCAAGATATGCCTGTAATTCCCGTTTCGCCCTTTTTCACTTCAGGCAGGGAGTTGATTAAGTTATATGCAAGGGAAATATCAGACGTTGCATGCACCATGAAATGGTCTGCCTTGTCGCCGGTTAAAACAGATGTGCTGATATCCGACCTTCTGGGGCCTGCGTAATAGTCCACCGGTGTAACCCCGTCCGCAAGCTTATGATCATAGTCGGAGCTTGGCTCTCTCCAATAGAAGGAGATCGCCGCATAGCCCTTGCTGCACCAAAGCTCAACCCAATCTTTATAGGCGTGGCCGGCAGCACCGTGAACAAGCACCATAGATGGCACAGGGTTCGTCTCTGACGCACCGGCAGGAACGCCAACATACGCAAATACTTCAGACTCAGAGCCATGATATGGCATTCCGTAAAATAATACTGCCTTAATTTCGGATCCTTTCGAATCTGTGTAAGAAAGCTGTGGGATTTCGCGGTAACGAACCGGCTTTGCTTTGGCATCTGTGAAATCGACTAAATAACCGGTTAACGATGTTGTACAGGACGCAAGCCCCTGGGCAAATTTATCTGCAACAAGCTTTGCACCGCGTTCATTCAAAATAGCAGTGTCGCCCGCAGAAAGCAGCGCCTCTACCTTTGCCGACAACCCTTTAAACTGTGTATAATGGGTTTTGGCCGCCGGTGAAATATAATATAAATCATAGGGCTGATATCCCAATTCCGGGTTGCTAAACTGTTTTTTCACCAGACCATTCACATCAACACAAACCGCATGTGTTTTTTCTGCAACCGATTGAATGGCTTCGCTGTAAACTGTCAGATTACTGTTCTCATCAGCGGTTCCCGCTGTGGGAACAGGTGTTGTAAAGATTACTTCGGCACCTTTTGTCTCTGCATCTGACTGTAAAGTTTCAAGCGCCGTTTCCATTTCAATCACCGGCGTGTTGCTCATTGCATCTTCATATCCAAGTGCAGCCACAACATAGTCGCCCTCTGCAAGTTCTGCTTTTACAGCATCCCATTTCTCGGAGGAAATAAAGCTTGCAGCAGTTGCGCCTTCTGCAGAATGATCATACACTGTAATGTTACTGTTAAATATTTCATCTAAAAAATAGCTCCAGCCCTGAACCGGGAAACTGTCCTCTTCGGCATGTGTCATGCCGCGGCTGTCGCCAATAAAATGCACTGCAGCCGGCTCGTTTCCTGCAACAGACACCGTTGCCAGGTCTCCATATGGCAGCGCACGTGCATAATCGCTCCACACAAATATTTTTACCTTTGCGGCATTTTCGGGAATACTAATTTGTGCATCTTCAGAGGATACTCCGTTTGCAATCATACCGGATTGAACCGATTCGGTGGAGATAAGTGCTCCCGCTTCGCTGTAAGCCGCGGCAATAATCACATACGGCTTGTCTGCCAAACCAAAATAGTTTTCCATTTCAACCGCAATGTCTACCGTTGAAAAGTTATACTTCGCCGAAACCGTAGCGCTGATAATTTCGCTTTCCACGGATGCCGAGGTAATGGACTTATCAACATTTTTACCGTTCATGTTCAGTCTTGCCGTATACTGCGATGCATCTCCCTGAAATTTAAACGAAAATGCGTAAGAACCGTCTTCTGCAATCGTCTGCTGGCCGATATAGCCAATGGAGGATTGCGACACAGAGTCCTCTCCGTTTTTAAAAAGCACAAGCGTCACTTCTTCGCCGGCATTGTTTGCCGACAACTTCCCTCTGACAACTACCTTTTGGGTTGCCTCCCACTGGTTGGCTTCAACTTCCTCAGCAGATACCACACTGCATAAGGAAAAAATCATCAACAAGGAAAGCAACAAACACAACATAGATTTTGATTTCTTCATTTTCTCGTCTCCTTTTGTATCTAAGAATAAATCATTATTTATCTTACATCATTTAACGATTTTGCTTCTAAATGGTAAATCGGTTTCCAAGAAACATTTTTCGTGAACAGTGCTACAATTGTAATCGGGATATACGTCAGCATAAAAAACGGGAATGTAAACGTATATAAAATCTTTTTCCGCATTGGAGCAAAAATTTTTGTCCACTCGCTGATGGTTGTAACCGCGCCAATTCCCAAAAGCATAAAATAGGAGTTAACAAAGGTTTCCAAAAGCGAACGTAGAATTACGTCAACATTCAGTCTAAAAATCAGGCCCAGCGTAATAAATACCACATAAACCGCGAATGCCAAAACTGTTAGAATAAGCGGAATCATTGTTGCAACAGCTAAGTCAAAGCATGCAAAGCCCTTGCCGGTAAAAATACCTTTTACCATTTTGAAAAAATATTTCTGCGTAACCTGCATGGAACCCTTTGTCCAACGCATTCGCTGACGCCAAGACTGTTTGAACTTCACCGGCTGTTCATCATAAAGAACTGCTTTGTCGCAATAGGAAATACATTCGCCCTCCAATACATGGTGCAGGGTAAATTCAATGTCTTCTGTTAATAAGAAAAACTTCCAGCCCCCAACCTTTTCCAAAACCTCACGGTGCACTAAAAAACCCGTACCAGAGATGGCACAGCTGGTATTCAAAAGTGTGCGAGGGTGGTTTAAAAATCTGGACTCGCGCAGATACCACAAAGAGCATCCGGCTGAAACCCAGCTGGTTCCATAATTTTTTGTGTTGCGGTAACTAGTGATGATGCGTTTTCCATTGGAAAACATTTTGTTCATTTCTTCAATATAGCGTTCATCTAAAAGATTATCCGCATCAAAAACAAAATAACCTGCATAGTCATTGTCGGGATAATCCTCACGGATTTTGGCCAATGCAAAATCAAGGGCATAGCCTTTCCCCACCAACTCTTTGTTATCCCGCTGATAAACGCAGAAAGCTCCGGCCTCCAGTGCGGCTTTCGCCGTGTTGTCCGTGCAGTTGTCGGCAATTACAAAAATGTCAATCATGTCAGACGGGTAGGTTTGTCCCTTAATACTGGCAATTAAATGCGGAATAACCTTTTCTTCGTTGCGGGCAGGAATCAGAACAGCATAATGATACATTTTCTTTGTCTTAAGCTTTCTGCCGCCTTTCATAAAGGGGACAAAGATGTAAATGAACTGATATCCAACGCATAAAATAAAAATTACCGCAAAAATATAGTTAATATAAGGAACGATTTCTAAATTTAAATTCATGATAAATAATTTCTCCTGTTTAGAATAACACACAACTTATCATTATTATAATACTATATTCATCGGTGTTTGTCAATGGATTGTATTACATATTAAAATAAAAAATAAGCCGACCTTAATTGTCAGGCCGACTTATTAAAAGCTTAATATTAGTTTTTTTAATTATTTGTTGATATCTGCAAAGTCAACGGTTTTGTCTGTGTGAGCAATAGTTAATACAACTGCACCAAGATCACTTGCTGTAATAGTACCGTTTGCGTCAAAGTCAGCAGCTTCTTTATATCCTGCCTGACCTGTGGACTTCGCAATACCTAAAACAACATCACCAATATCACTTCCTGTAACAGAACCATTTCCATCAACGTCACCTGCTTCTAATTCAAATGAACCGAGTTCAAAAGATTCTGAAATTACAACGTTTGTTATTGTATATTTCAAATAACCAACACGTGAAACAATTACATCATATGTTCCAGGAGCTACATTTACAGTAAATACGTCCTCTATTGTTTCTGCGGAAACAATAGATTCTGTTGTGCCTGGCTGGCAGAAGCTAACTGTAGCTGTTGCCGCTTTGTTTTGTGTTTTTATTGTACCAGTAATTGGAACTTCCGATACTGCAATTTGCTCAATTATACCAGCATCGACTGCACTGTCCCGGGCCTCGCTGCCAACTTTTACAGTGTAATCACCTGCCGTTGGTAAAACTTTTGGCATGTAGCTGTCAAAAGAATATGCTCCAGAAGCATCTGCCGTGGTCTGGTCAATGTACTGAATGCTGTCAACTGTAATTTCCCCGTTTTCGTTAGGAGCATAAGCAATCATGGTCATCATTTTGTCTTTAAAATCATCATGCTTACCGGATGTTGTCCATGTTTTAGCATTTTCCCCATCCCTTACTGTGTCTGCTTCAGGTGCTGCAGCAAACGCAGGTACTGCTACCATAGCCGACATAGCTGCGGCTAAAATAAAGCTAATCATTTTTTTCATTTTCGTTTTCCCCTTTCATTTTTAAATAAATAAATTTATATTTTTACTTTAATAATGAACCAGTTAGTTTTTCAAATGGGAATATGCCTCATCGCCAAGCCATTTCAGTGCTAGAAGTGTCTGTGTCATAAGCTCCTGAGAAAGGCTGTCCGTATCGTCCCACGGATTGTTCAGCGGCGCTACGACAACAACGCCGGTGGTGCCATTCCAGTAAACCGCTTTTTCCAAAGCCTCTGATACAAACCGGATAGGAACAAACGTTCTGTCCTCCCGAATAACCGGAACAGTATCCATTGCCTTGGTTTCACCGTTGATTTGATAATCCCTGTTATCAAGCTGCATCGTAATTTTTGTATCCTCAAGTGCAATTTCAATTGTCCTTGTTTCAGGAATCCATTCAACATCTGCGCCGAAAGTTTCGCTGATAAATCTTAAGGGAACCATTGTTCTGTCATTCTCTATATATGGTACCACATTCTTATTATCTTTGTCAACCCATTTTATTATGCCTTCAACGGAGACAGCATAATTGTTTACCTGCAATACCACTGTTCCCTTACGTCTTTCCCTTTTAAGTTCTTCCGGTGTAGCTACATGATTCGTGTCCGGGACATCAGGATAATAATTTGAACTACTCTGTTCCTTGCTTTCTTCAGGATAAATAAATTCAAATGTAAAGGATAGGTCTCGGCCATCATAAACAATGGCATCCTTTCCATTTCCCGTTACCGGATTATCTGCTAATGCAAATCCAAAATTATTTCCTTCCCCAACTTTTTTAAATCGAAACTCATACAAAACACAACCATTTTCATCTACATGTATCAAACGGTCTTCTGTATCGACCTTTATATAAGAAATAATACCAAAGACACCGATTGCATTTGAAACTGTCGTTTTGACCTGGGTTAGTTCTTGATTAGTTCCTTCTACTTTAGCTGGATTACAAACAGCAAACTCATTAAAATCATCTGTTGGATTTCCTTCAGCATCAACTGCCTTAATTACATCCTTATTAAAATTAAACGAAAACTGCAACGATACAAACTTTAAATTATGTAAAGACAGCTTTGCTGTAAAAATACCGTTTTCATCCGGTTCGCCGATTGTGAACTTCACTTTTGCTTCGTTTTTCACTTCGTCCGCTGCCGGTGCAATGTCTTGTGTGTCCTCCGCCAAAACTGTTATGCAGGATGCTGTAACCAGCATTGTAGCCGCCATGCACACGGAAAGAGCTTTCTTTAGTAAGTTTGTCATACGTCTCCTCCTTTACAACAAACCAAAATTGTAAAATAAACATCCTTTTGTTTATAACTACATCTATTTTAACATAACTTTCACAAAAAATCTACTGTTTTTTGAAAAAAAATTATTAAATTTTATATCTGTAACAATCTGCCAAAAAGAAAACATATAATTTGTGCAAAATTACAACGTTTATTTATGAAACAACGAATTTTTTTATTTTTTTCTATAGACAAACCCTTATTAAATATATTATAATAAGGTATGTAGTTTTTTGCATTAAGAAATTACAAAAAGCAGAGTAGGAACTGACGCGTTAAGTGGCAGGCGAACGGGAAGTTGTCGCCCGCACGAAAAGCAATTTTGTTTTGCTTGCGGTGTCTTTTCCGCATTCCGCTGCTGCAATATAAAAATTTTGGCGTTTCGCCTCTTTTTTTGCAGCGAAAAATTTTATGTGAAAAGGAGGTTCAGCCAAATGAAAAAGCATTTTACGGTAAGCACTTTGGCAGGTGCAGCTGCGCTGGTTGCGTTAAACATTGTCATTACGCGGTTTTTGTCAGTTACAGTCGGGCCCGTGCGCATTGGATTTGGATTTCTTCCCATTGCCTTTGGCTCCATGCTGTATGGCCCGGTTGTTGGCACCATCAGTGCCTTGGTTGCAGACGTTTTGGGCGCGGTAATCCAGGGCGCCGGCTATTGGCCCGGGTTTGGGCTTTCCGCCGCGCTTTACGGCCTTACCTACGGGCTGTTTCTGTACGGTCGGAAAAAAAGCTGCAAAAACATTGCGGCATGTGTCATTCTGCAGGCAATTGTAATTGACGCATTTCTAGGCGCGCTGTGGTATTATATTTATACCAGTATGACGTTCCCGGTTGCACTGACCGGCCGAAGCATTAATGCGCTTGTGATGATTCCGGTAAAAATTGTTATGATTCAATATCTGTGGAAATATGTCGGCGCAAGAGTTGAAAAAATTAGAAATTAACATTGGGTGAAACGAATGATTTATTTGGACAATGCGGCCACCACGCGGCCCTTTGACGAAGTGATACACGAAACAGAAGCAATAAACAAGGAATTTTTTGCCAATCCCTCCTCCATGCACACCGCAGGATACCTTGCCGAAAAGAAAATTAACGCGGCGGCCAAAACCGCTATGGAAGCTGTCGGTGCAAAGGACGGCACCTTTTTGTTCACTTCGGGAGGGACCGAGAGCAACAACTTAGCCTTTTTCGGAACGCTTCAAAACGCCATAAAGCGCAGACCGCACATCATCACCACAAAGATTGAACACCCGTCGGTTTTAGAGCCGATTCGCTTTCTGGAGGGGCTGGGTGCGGAAGTCACCTACATCGGAACGGACGAAAACGGTTTTGTTCATCCAGACGAGGTAGCCAGCGCCATTCGGGAAAACACAAAACTCGTTTCCGTTATGTATGTAAATAATGAAACCGGAGCAGTTCAGCCAATTTCAGAAATTGCAAAAAAAATAAAACAAGCAAACTCTGACATTCTTTTTCATGCGGACTGTGTGCAGGCCATGGGCAACGCGGATATCGACGTCGGCAGGCTCGGCGTGGACATGCTGTCTTTCAGCGGGCACAAAATTAACGGCCCCAAGGGCGTGGGTGGTTTTTATTGTTCCAAAAGAGTGCGTGTTAAGCCTATGATTTTAGGCGGACACCAGCAGATGGACTTGCGTTCCGGCACGCTGAACACCCCCGGTATTTGCGGTTTTGCAAAAGCACTGGAGCTGACGGTGCAGAACAGGAAAGAAAAACATGCGCACCTTGCCCGTTTAAAACACAGACTGATTGCGCAGCTTGCAGGCGATGCGGCGTTTTTTGTGAACAATGCAGAGGGAAACTATGCGCCCCATATCATCAGCCTCCGTGTGAACAATGTGCGGGCAGAGGTACTGCTGCACGCATTGGAGGCCCACGGGATATGCATTTCCGCCGGCTCCGCCTGCTCCTCTAACAGGCCGGCGCCGTCGCATGTTTTGGCGGCAATGGGGTATGATAAAAAAAGGATTGAAGAAACCATTCGGGTGAGCACAGGCGCATTCAGCACCGAGCAGGACATCGACACATTCTGCACCGTCTTGAAGGAAGAAGCGGCCGCCCTTTCCAAATTTACAAGAAATTAGGAGTTCGTTTCATGAAAATTTTAACAATCGGCGACGTGGTGGGCGACAGCGGAACAGCAGCCGTCTGTGAGCGTTTGGGCGAAATTAAGGAAAAATATGCGGCAGATTTTTGTGTTGTAAACGGAGAAAACGCCTGCAGCGCCAACGGTATTTCCAGAAGAAAGGCCGAAATGCTGCTTCACGCCGGGGCGGACGTTTTAACCCTGGGCAACCACACCTTTCGCCAAAAGGACGCGCCGGCACTTTTGCAGCACAACCAAAACATTATCCGGCCAATTAACTATCCCCCTGAAACTGTGGGGCGCGGCTTTTGCACGGTAGAAAAAAACGGTGTTCGGATTGGCGTTTTTAACGCGCTGGGCAGAATCTATTTAGAAAATGTGGACTGTCCGTTCAGAGCGCTGAACAAGGCGCTGTCGGAAATGAAAGCGGACATTAAAATTGTCGACTTTCATGCAGAGGCCACCAGCGAAAAGCGGGCCATGGGTTTTTATTTAGACGGGAAGGCCAGCGTAGTGTTCGGAACCCACACCCATGTGCAGACCTCTGACATTCAGGTGCTGCCAAGGGGTACGGGATATGTCACCGATATTGGCATGTCCGGCCCGCACCACTCCTGTTTGGGGGTAGACAAGGAAATTGTGATTGACCGGTTTGTTGGCTGCATACCCAGGCGGTTTGAGCTGGCGGACTCCCCTGCAAGAATTGACGGAGCGGTGTTTACCGTGGACGAAACCACCGGAAAATGCACGGGAGGCGAAATTTTTTCCGTTCTGCCGGGGGAAACGATATGACAAAACAGCAGCTTCGGGCGGAAAACCTGAAAAAGCGTGCGCTGATAGAAAACAAAGCGGCTTTCGATAAGGCCATTTGCCAAACGCTTTTTGCCCAGCCGTTTTACAAAAATGCAAAAACGGTGATGACCTATCTTTCCTACAACGGCGAGCCGGACACCTTGAACCTGGCTACCGTCATGCTTGCCGGGGGAAAAACCGTCTGCGCACCAGTGTGCCGGGGCGAAGGGCAAATGGACGCTTATTTGTTCCGCTCGTTTGCGGAGCTGAAGCCGTCAAAAATGGGCATTTTAGAGCCTTTTGGAACAGCGTTTGTGCCGCCGGAACAAATTGATTTAGTTCTTGTGCCCGGCTGCGGCTTTAACAGCCGCGGGCACAGGCTTGGCTACGGCGGGGGATATTACGACCGGTTTCTGCTCCGCACAGGCGCGGTTACCTGCGGGCTGTTTTATGGTCTGCTGAAAACAGACTTTCAAGAAGAACCTACAGATATTCCTCTTAACGTTATTATTACAGAAGAAGCATTGTATGCATTTTAAGGTACATAGAAAGGCGGCAAACGATAAATGGATTTGTTCTGCGAATATTTAGTGAAAAAGAAAAGCATGTCTGACAATTTAAAGCGTGCCGGACTGATTCTGGCCTGCGCAGCAGTGTGCTTTGCCATCATTTATTTCAGCCTGTTTGTAAAGCGGGCGTTTATTTCCGCCATGCCCATTTTAGTAGCGGCGGCGATTTACGGAACAGTTATTTTCGGGCGCAATTTTTCACTGGAATATGAATATATTTTTACCAACGGCGTTTTAGACATTGACGTAATTAAGGGCCGCGCCCGCCGGGCAAAGCTGATATCCGTGCCCTGCAGAAAAATTGAGTATATGGGCCCTGTGAAGGAAAAACGCGACTCGCAGAACAAGGTGGTTGACGCCGTTTATGACGAAAAACGCCCGGGAAAATATGTGGTTACGTTTTCAGACCGCGGCGAAAAAACAGACCTTTATTTTCAGCCGCCGGAAAAACTTCTTTTAAATATGAAAAAATATAATCCCAGAAACATTAATATTTAATACATACCGGACCGGCTTTTTCGTGTGCCGGTCCGGTTTATTATCCTTTTAGAATATGCAGGTGAAACCATGACGGCAGAAATTATTGCAGTGGGAACAGAGCTCCTGTTAGGAGACATTTTAAACACAAACGCCCAGTTTTTGTCAAAGGAACTGGCGCAGCTGGGAATTGGCGTATATGCGCAGACCGTGGTGGGCGACAACGCCGGGCGGTTAAAAGATGCGCTCAACGCCGCCCTGAAACGGGCAGACATCATGATTCTGTCCGGCGGATTGGGGCCGACTGACGACGATATTACCAAAGAAACAGCGGCTGAGGTTTTCGGACAAAATTTAATTTTTCATCAGGAAATTTATGATAAAATTTTGTCACGCATTTCAAAAAATGCACCAGAAACCAATAAAAAGCAGGCATATGTGCCGGAGGACGCGTATATTTTAACCAACGACAACGGAACCGCTCCCGGCATTGTAATGGAAAAAGACGAAAAAATGCTGATTTTGCTGCCCGGCCCGCCGGCGGAACTGGAGCCCATGTTTTTAAACTTTTGTCTGCCGGTGCTAAAACAAAAAACAAATTGTGTGATTGTTTCTGAAACCATTCGGCTGTTCGGCATTGGCGAGGCGCAGGTGGGTGAAACGGTGCGCGATTTGGCCGTCTGTGACAATCCCACCGTTGCCCCTTATGTGAAAAACGGCGACGTAACCCTGCGCATCACGGCCAGGGCGGAAAGCGAAGCGGCCTGCGCCGGGCTCATTGCGCCGGCGGCAGAGGAAATCCGCTCCCGGTTCGGCGATTTTGTCTACGGCACAGGCGAAACAGATTTAAAAACAAAAGTTGTGCAATATTTGATTGACAACCGCCTCACCGTTGCCACGGCGGAATCTTGCACGGCAGGTATGATTGCCGCCGCCATTGGCGACATTCCCGGCGTGTCGGACATTTTTTGCGAGGGGTTTGTAACCTACAGCAACGACGCGAAGGAAAAAAATCTGGGCGTGCCCGGTAAGATTTTAAAATCTTTCGGAGCCGTAAGCGCGGAAACCGCAAGGGCAATGGCAGAGGGCGTATGCAACAGAACCAATGCTAAAATCGGCATTTCCGCCACCGGAATTGCCGGCCCCGGCGGAGGAACAAAAGACAAACCCGTGGGGCTGGTTTACATTGGCGTTTGCGTAGACGGCGAAACCAGCGTAAGAAAATGCGAGCTGAAAGGAAACAGGGATCGCGTCCGTTTTATGACGGTGCTGAACGCCTTTGACGAACTGAGAAAAAGACTGAATATTTCGTCTTGACAAAGGAAAAAGAAACGGTTATAATGAATATCGAACAAATGTTCTTTAAGGAGGAATATCAATTGGCAAAAACAACGCAAAGCAAAGAAATTGGAATTTCAAAAGATAAGAAAGAAGCCATTGAAATGGCGCTTTTGCAAATTGAAAAAAGCTATGGCAAAGGCGCGGTGATGAAACTGGGCGACAAACAGCATTTAAATGTTGAGTCGCTGCCCACAGGGGCGTTAAGCTTAGACATTGCCTTAGGAATCGGCGGCCTGCCAAAGGGCAGAATTGTGGAGATTTACGGGCCGGAATCCTCCGGTAAAACCACCGTTGCGCTCCATGTGATTGCCGAGGCGCAGAAGCGGGGCGGCGAGGTGGCCTTTGTAGATGCGGAGCACGCGTTAGACCCGGTTTATGCACAAAAGCTGGGGGTGAATGTTGAAGACCTAATCGTTTCTCAGCCGGACACAGGAGAACAGGCTTTAGAAATTGCGGAAATGCTGGTGCGAAGCAACGCCATTGACGTTATTGTAATCGACTCAGTTGCCGCGCTGGTTCCGAAGTCGGAAATTGAAGGCGAAATGGGCGACTCCCACGTAGGCCTGCACGCGAGGCTTATGAGCCAGGCTCTCCGCAAGCTGGCAGGCGTAATCAACCGCACTAACACCATTGCGATTTTTATTAACCAGCTGCGCGAAAAAGTTGGTGTGGTCTACGGCAATCCCGAGGTGACCACCGGCGGACGGGCGCTGAAATTTTACGCCAGTGTTCGGCTCGACATCAGAAAACAAGAGCTTATAAAACAGGGCACAGAGGTGATCGGCGCCAGAACAAAGGCAAAGGTTGTGAAAAACAAGGTTGCCCCCCCGTTTAAGGAAGCGGAGTTCGACATTATGTATGGCGAGGGGATTTCCAAAGAGGGCTGTATCTTGGACATCGGCGTGGCCGCCGGCGTAATTTCCAAAAGCGGCACCTGGTATAATTACGGAGAGGACAGAATCGGCCAGGGCAGGGAAAATGCGAAAAAATATTTGCGGGATAACCCGGAGGTCCGGGATAAAGTTGAGTCTGAAATCCGCGATATTCTTTTTGATAATGACGAAACAGAATCAGATGAGGCAAAAGCAGACAGCGCCCCCATTGAGGAATAAAACAAAAGGAGATTGTTTATGGAACATTTTTCAGATGCATTGCTGGTGAAAAAAATCAATAAAATTATTTCGGTTTTAGAAGAAAAACTTGTTGTCAGTTCGCAAAAAATTAAAAATGTTACATATACCGAAAGCGGTTACACGAAAGATAATCTGCCGCCTGAAGGGGCAGAGTGGAAGCAGATGGAGGACAATACGGAATTTGTCTGCCACGACCGTCACTACTGGTTCCATTTTTCGCTGAAAACGCCTGAACTTTCGCCGGAGGAGGCGGTTTATCTCTCCTTTCAAACGGGCAGAGAGGGCCAGTGGGACGCGGTAAATCCGCAAATGCTTTTGTTTTTAAACGGCGAAATTGTTCAGGGGTTGGACACCAACCACACAGAAGTGAAGGTTGCCCCCAACACAGACTATGAAGCATATGGCTACTTTTATGCAGGTCTTTCCGGCGACACCGTTCGCTTTATTCCCAGAATTATCGTAAAAAACACCGCGGTGGAAGCGCTGTATTACGACATAAAGGTGCCCTTTGAGGCTGCAAAACTTTATGACGTTGACAGCCTGACCAACATAACCATAATGCGTGCGTTAGACAACGCCGTGCGCAAACTCGACATGCGCGATCTTGCTGCGCCGGCATTTTATCAAAGCGTTCAGGCGGCATCCGCCTATCTTGCCGACTCCTTTTATAACGGCGTTTGCGGAAAAGACGACGGCGTTACCATCTCCTGTATCGGCCACACCCACATTGACGTGGCCTGGCAGTGGAGGCTGGCGCAAACGGTGGAAAAAGCCCAGAGAAGCTTTGCCACGGTGCTGAAACTGATGGAGGAGTATCCGGAATATAAATTCATGTCTTCCCAGCCCCAGCTTTATCAATATGTGAAAGAACATGCGCCGGCGGTTTATGAAAAAATGAAACAACGCATTGCCGAGGGACGGTTTGAGCCGGAAGGCGGCATGTGGCTGGAGGCCGACTGCAACATTACCGGCGGCGAGAGCTTAGTGCGCCAGCTCCTTTTAGGAAAACGGTTTATGAAAGAGGAATTTGGAGTTGACAGCAAAATCGTCTGGCTGCCGGACGTGTTCGGCTACAGCGCAGCACTGCCGCAGATTATGAAAAAAAGCGGCATTGAAACGTTTGTCACCTCAAAAATCAGCTGGAACGACACCAACCGCATGCCCTATGACGCATTTATGTGGGAAGGCATTGACGGAACGGAAATCTTCACATACTTTATTACGGCGCAGAATACGGAACACGCAAACAGCCAACCGGAAAATTATTCAACATATGTGGGTACAATTACGCCTTCCATGGTGCTGGGCACCTGGAAACGCTTTGAACACAAGGGTTACAGCAGCGAAGCCTGCATCACCTATGGCTATGGCGACGGGGGCGGCGGCCCCACCAGGGAAATGTTAGAATATCAGCGGCGGCTTTCCTTTGGTCTGCCGGGTATTCCCAAAACCAAAACCGACACCGCCGGAGCGTTTTTAGACAGGGTGAAAAAAAGCTTTGACCAAAATGCGGAGGAAACAGGCAGAACGCCAAGATGGTGCGGCGAGCTATACTTAGAGTTTCACCGGGGAACCTACACCACCATGGCGGCCAACAAAAACTATAACCGCCGGTCGGAATTTTTATACCGCCAAACAGAGGCGCTGGCTGCGACAGCCATGAAGCTGACGGGCGCGTCTTATCCGGGAAAAGAAATTTACAACGCCTGGGAAATCATCTGCTTAAACCAGTTCCACGATATTATTCCCGGCTCCTCCATCCGCGAGGTGTATGAGGACTCGAAACAACAGTATGAAACGATTTTAAGCACGGCGAAAACCCTCTCTAGCACTGCCATGGATGCTCTTTGTGCGAACATTAACAGCACGAAAAGCGGAGTTCTTGTGTATAACCCCCACTCCTTTGCGTTCAGCGGCACGGTGGACCTTGGCGGCAGACAACAGACCGTGTACAACATTCCGCCTTTCGGCTGGAAAGTGGTTGCGGCAAAAGAGGAACCCTGCACGGTTTCCGTTACCGAAAACTCCATCAGCAACCAATATTACACCATTACCTTTGAAAACGGCGACATTATTTCGTTCGTTGACAAACGCGCCGGACGGGAGCTGGTGAAGGCAGGCTGCAAGCTAAACCGGTTTAACTTCCACGAAGATTTCCCCTTCTGCTATGACGCGTGGGAAATCAGCAAATATTATGAAGACAAAACCTATGGCGCAGATGAGGTGCTTTCGCCGGAAATTATCTGCGAGGGTGCCCGGGCAGGTTTAAAATTTACAAAACGGTTTGGAAAATCCACCATCTGCCAGACGATTTTTCTCTATAATGAGGAGGAGCGGATTGATTTTGTAACTTCTGCCGACTGGAACGAAGAACACATGATGTTAAAAGCGGAATTTCCTTTTGACCTTCACGCAAACGAGGCCACCTACGAAATTCAGTATGGCAGCGTGAAGCGCCCCACCCACACCAACACCAGCTGGGACGATGCGCGGTTTGAGGTATGCGCCCAGAAATGGATGGACGTTTCAGAAGAGAACTATGGCGTCAGCATTTTAAACGACTGCAAATATGGCTACGGCGCCAACGGTTCCGATATCACCATCACGCTGTTGCGCTCTCCCACAGAGCCCAATCCAGTGGCGGACAAGGGGCACCACGAATTTACATATTCCCTGCTTCCGCACAACTGTTCGCTTTCTGAAAGCCATACCGTGCAGGAGAGCTACAAACTCAATGCAAAACCTGTATGCCGTGAAATAACTGCCCAAAGCGGCAGTCTGCCGGAGGAATTTTCATTGGTTTCCGTAAACAGTGAAAATGTTATTATTGAAACAGTGAAAAAGGCAGAAGACGACGACGGGATCATCATTCGGCTTTACGAGCACGGCAACCGCCGTGAAACGGTTTGTCTCACCTTTGGTTTTCCTGCTGCAGAGGCTTTTGTGTGCGATTTAATGGAAACGGAACAAGGCACGTTAGCTGTAGCGGATAACACCGTTTCTTTTGAAGTGAAACCCTTTGAAATTGTAACATTAAAAATAAAATAACAAAAGACGCCCGCCGAAAATCGGCGGGCGTCTTTTGTTTGCGGCCAATCAGCCGTTTTTATTTTGCATGTGTTCTTCATAGGTCTTAGAAAAATGGTGTTTGTTGTCGCTGCCCAAAACAAAGAACAAATAATCCGTTTCTTCAGGATACAGCGCTGCCTCAATGGATTTTTCCCCCGGTGATGCAATGGGCCCTATGGGCAGGCCCTTGTTAATATAGGTGTTATAGGGGCTGTCAATTTTTGTGTCCTCAACTGAAAGCACCGGCTTGCGCTCCTTTAAAACATACTGCACTGTTGCGCAGGACTGCAGGTAAGGGTAGTTTGAGCTGTCCATCCTGTTGTGGAACACGCTTGAAACCAGCTTCCTATCCTCATCCCCCAGCGCCTCGCGCTCAATGATAGACGCCAGCGTCACCGCTTCGTCCATGGTCATGTTCATTTCTTTAGCGCGGCCTTTGTATTTTTCGTACACCTTGTCGAACTGGGCCAGCATTTCATTTATAATTCCATACTCGTCCCCTGCTGTAAACTCATAGGTGCTGGGGAACAAATACCCCTCAAGGCGGTTGTCCCGCTCCGGAATGTCCTTTACGAAATCATAGTCAAAATCGCCGTAATCCACCAAATAGTAGAACTTGTCCTTGTCGATTAATCCCTTTTCTGCCAGGGTGTCGGCAATTTTATAAATTTCATACCCCTCCGGAATGGTAATCTTCACCGCATCCACATTCACGCCGGACTGGGTCAGAGCTTTAAAAATGTCCTCATATCCTGCGTTTTTGTTTAGCTTAAATTTGCCAAAGTTATATTTTCCATCCACGCCGCGGACTTTGGACATTAGTCGGTAAAAGCCCTTTGAATTTACCAATCCATTTTTGTTTAAAATTTTTGCTATCTGTACGGTTCCTGCGCCCTCGGGGATGGTAACCACCACTTCGCCGTTCTGGCCGCCGGGCATATAGTCTGCATAAAAATATCCGCCCGCCACAACAACTGCCACAATCAGCGCCGCAAAGAATATTTTCAGCGCAAGCCGCTTGTTTTTCCGTTTTTTTGCTGCCTGTCTTTTTCGTTCTATGGCCCTTTTCTGCTGGGAGGTGGGCTTTCTCACCGTCATCAGCTCAATTTCGGCCTGATTGCTTTCAGGTTCGGCTTCGTCCTCATCTTCCGGAGCCGGCCCTGGCTGAGTTGCGGTTTCCGGTTCCGGCCTGTTTTGCGAAACGCTTTTAAAAATGTTTTCCATCTTTTCCTGGGCTTCTAATTCGCCCGGGCTGGGTGTTTCACGATTTTCTTCTGTCTGTCCTAAATCTGCATGGAACGGTTCGCCGCCTGTCAATTCTTCTTTGCGGCTATCGTATTTTTCCTTTTCGTCCAAACAAAACACTTCCTTTCCCTTGCCAAAACTTACAATTTTAAGTTCGCTACAGCGTTTAATGAGCTATCGGCAAAGTCGTTGCTTTTATATTTATAAAAACCGGCGCAACCAATCATTGCGGCATTGTCCGTGCATAAAACCGGCTGCGGGTAGAATAATTGTAACTGTTTATCGCGGGCGGCCGCTTCAAACGAGGCGCGCAGTGCGCCGTTTGCGCTGACGCCGCCGGCCAGAACAAGCTTGTCCGCCCCCATATTCTCTGCGGCACGCAATGTATGCTTTGTCAGCGCCTCCACCACCGCTTTTTGAAATCCTGCGGCAATGTCCGCCCGGTTCACTTCCTCCTGCTTTTGTTCTTTCGTGTGGAGATAGTTGATAACCGAGGTTTTCACCCCGCTGAAACTGAAATCGTAAGGGTTGTCTGAAAATTCCACCTGGGGGAATGTCACCGCGTCTATGCTGCCCTCTTTTGCTAAAGCCTCAACTTTCGGCCCGCCGGGATAGCCCAGCCCAATGACCCGGGCGATTTTATCAAATGCCTCGCCCGCCGCGTCGTCCCGCGTGCGTCCCAAAATTTCAAATTCCGTATAGGTTTTAACATGAAGAATATGGCTGTGGCCGCCGGAGGCTACCAGGCAAACAAAGGGCGGCTCTAAATCGGGGTGCGTAATATAATTTGCGGCAATGTGCCCATGAATGTGGTTTACGGCAATCAGCGGAATATTTTTTGCCGCACTGACCGCCTTTGCGTAGGAAACACCCACCAAAAGCGCACCGATAAGGCCCGGCCCGTAGGTTACAGCCACAGCGCTTAGGTCGTCATAACTTACTGCCGCTGTTTCCATTGCCTCAGCCACTACGGTGGATATATTTAAAACATGGTTGCGGGAGGCTACCTCAGGCACCACGCCGCCAAATTTTTTGTGTATGTCAATCTGCGACGAAATGATGTTAGACAGCACCTGCCTGCCGTTTTTTACCACAGCAGCGGAGGTCTCGTCGCAGGACGATTCAATCGCTAAAATTAAATTCTCCATTTTGTTCCCTCTGTTATTGAAAAATATTTTGTCATAATCAGCGCGTCTTCCGTGTTGTCGTAATAGTTTTTTCTCCGGCCCACTTCTTCAAACCCCTTTTTCTCATACAGCGCAATCGCGCCTGTATTCGATTCGCGGACCTCCAGTGTCATTAGGGTTAAAGACTGTTGTTCTGCAAGAGAGATGAAATCGTCCATCAGCGCCGAACCCAAACCACGGCAGCGAAAATTCTTTGCCACGGCAATGTTGGTTATGTGCCCCTCTCCGGCCAAAAGCCACATGCCCATGTAGCCTACGGCCCGGCCGTCTTCCACCGCTGCGCGGTAAACGGAAAACTTGCCCGATAGTTCTTCTAAAAACATTTTTTCAGTCCATGGGTGGGGAAAGGACTCCGCCTCCACCGTTAAAATATCAGCAAGGTGCTCCGCCGTCATATCTACGATTTGCACGTTATCACATTCCCTCCGCAGGATTTATAAATTCTGTTTTTTAAGGCGGTTACAATGCCGCCGGGCGCAAACGGAAGCTCTGCAAAAATTACGTCCGCCCCAAGGGCGTCTGCCTCGCGCAGTGCGCCAAACAACGCTTTTGCATATTCTACCGGCTCTTTGCCGCAGTCAATCACATCACAGTCATACAAATCCGTCTGTCCGGCAGTTAAAACGCAAACCTTTTTGTTCTTACAAGCCGTTACCTGCTTCAGGATTGCGTCCCGGCAGGTTTTGCCTTCAAACACAACCATTTCTGCCTTCGGCGCATAGTGCTTATATTTCATTCCGGGACTTTTGGGAGACGTTGTGTCCTCGTCCCGGGGCGCATAGCCCGTAACCTCTCCCAAAAGGGCCGCTAACGTCTCCTGGGATACGCCGCCGGGCCGCAAAATCCGCGGCGGGGTGACGGTTAGATCAATCACTGTGGACTCAAGCCCCACGCGGCATGACCCGCCGTCTATAATATAATCAATTTTATCTGACAAATCCTCCGCCACATGAGCTGCGGTGGTCGGGCTGGGCCGTCCTGACAGGTTCGCCGAGGGCGCTGCCACCGGCACCCCGCTTTTTTTAATGAGTTCCCGGGCAATTTCATTTTCAGGGAAGCGGATTGCGACAGTTTTTCCGCCTGCTGTGACCACATCTGGGACAAGATTGCTTTTGTTTAGTATAATCGTTATGGGACCTGGGCAAAGTATGTCCAGGATTTTTTCTGCATTCTCCGGCACGGTTTCCGCTAAACTGTACACATCTTCCTTAGAAGACACATGCACAATTAAGGGGTTGTCAGAGGGCCGCCCCTTTGCACCATAAATTTTTTTTACCGTCTGTGCATCAAGCGCATTGCCGCCCAGGCCGTAAACCGTTTCTGTGGGAAAGGCAACAAGCTTCCCTTCTGCCAGTGCCTTTGCAGGCTCGCTCAGCTTTTCAAAGTCAGCTGTTGATTCAATTTTAATCATTTTTGAGGTCATACATAGTCACCCAGTATTTCATTATACCATTGTTTTTGAAAAAAAAATAGTTTTTTTTCATATTTTATTGAAATTTACTTAAATATAGGTTAAAATAGAAGTAATTATCAGAAAATTTTTTACATCAGGGAGGCACTATGCAGAGAGAAATTAAAAAAATTGGAATTTTAACGGCGGGAGGGGACTGTCCGGGTTTAAACCCCGTTATCCGTTCCGTTGTCAGAACTGCAATTTTAAAATACGGCCTGGAGGTTGTGGGCTTTAACCACGGCTACAAGGGGCTGTATCACAACGACGTAACAGAACTAACCTTAGATTCCGTTTCGGGCATTCTGCCAATTGGCGGAACCATGCTCTATTCTTCGAACAAGGATAATCTTTTTGACTACACCGTAGAAGAAAACGGAAAAATGGTGCAGAAAGACGTGTCCGACGTTGGCGTGGAGAACATGAAGAAAAATGGCATTGACGCAATGGTAATCATCGGCGGCGACGGAACGCTGACCAGCGGGCGCGATTTTGCACGCAAGGGCGTAAAGGTTGTCGGCGTGCCAAAAACCATTGACAACGATTTAAGCTGCACAGACTATACCTTCGGGTTCGACACCGCGGTGAGCGTTGCCTGCGAAGCGGCAGACCGGCTTCATTCCACAGCGCTTTCCCACAGCAGGATTATGGTTTTGGAGGTTATGGGAAGATATGCCGGTTGGATTGCTTTGGCAGCCGGAATTTCCGGCGGCGCCGACGCGATTTTAATTCCGGAAATCCCCTACGATATTCAAAAAGTGGCCGATTCGTTAAAGGAACGCGCCAGCCGCGGCAAAAACTTTGCGGTTGTGGTGGTTGCAGAGGGCGCAAAATCTGTTTCCGGCGAGCTTCATGTGAGCAAGGTGATTGAAGGCAGCCCCGACCCCATTCGTCTGGGCGGCATCGGCAACAAAATTGCCGAAGAGCTGGAGAGCCTGGTGGGGCTTGAAGCGCGGTCCACCATTTTGGGGCACATTCAGCGGGGCGGCTCTCCTACGGCTCACGACCGCATTTTATCCACCCGATACGGCGCCGCGGCAGTTGAGCTTTTGATGCAGGGAAAATTCGGCATGATGGTGACCTTAAAGGGCGACGACATGGGATATGCCTCTTTAGAAGACGTTATCGGAAAAAATAAGGCGGTTGATCCCAGCGGCGAGCTGGTCAGCATTGCGAAAGGCATTGGCATTTCGTTCGGCGACTGATTGCGCAAAAGTAGAATACAAAGGTGTGAGGTTTATGAAAAAAACAATAACAGTATTGCTTGTGTTACTGCTGGTTTTCGCAGCAGGCCTGTCTGCGTCTGCAGCCGGCTACACGGTGGTATGCAGCCCACAATACAACATGGCGGAATCCTTTGAAAGCAGCGTTACAAAGGTTTCAAAAAATTCAAAATGGGCGTTGGCCGACACCAACGGCACCGCCATTACAGGCTACAACTGGGAGGCAATGGGAGACATCACATCTGAATATATTCCGGCAAAAAAGGGCGGCAAGTGGGGTTACATCACTCCCGCCGGAGCAGAGCTGATTCCATATCAATATACTACGGCGGGCTGTTTTAAAAACGGCGTTGCAATGGTGCAGAAATCAGACGGCAAGTATGCATATATCAATATTTACGGCGACGTGATTTTTCATTCGCCGTTTACATATTCTTTCTCACCGTCTGAGGGTGCTATCTGCGGCATGATAAACGGTCTTTATGGTTACAGCGACACGGAGGGAAACATTATTATTCATCCCCAGTTTGAAATGGCGTTCGACTTTCACGAAGGTTACGCTGCTGTGAAGTTCGGCGGCAAATGGGGATTTATCACCAGCTACGGCGCATATTCCGTGAAGCCTGCTTACGACTATGCAAGTGATTTTAAAAACGGTTATGCGGTGTGCCGCTTAAACGGCAAATATGGCATTATAGACACTGCGGGAACGCGCACCTCCTCTTTCGATTTCGATTATATCGGCCCGCCGGACAACAGCAATCGGTATCCGGCCAAGGCTGGCACGGTCAGCGGCTTTATTCATGCCAACGGCGAATGGCTTTTAAAAACGCAGTATGATTTTTGCTATCAATATACTGACGGCGTGGCAAGGGTTTATAAAGACGGCAAATGGGGCTACATAGATGAAACGGGAACCGAGCTGGTGCCCCCCACCTTTGCAGACTGCGGGGAATATCACAACGGCAGAGCGCCATATTCGTTAGACGGCGTGCTTTGGGGCTATCTCACATTAAACGTGAAACCGGCAGAAACCACTCCGCCGGCAGTTGACACGCCCACCCCCACGGTTACCCCTACACCAGACAATACAACCTCACCAAACACAGACGGGCCAACCATTCAAAATCCCGCGTCTGACAGTACGCGCCCCTTAACTCCCGATAGGGAAAATTGCATTTCCATGAAAATTGGCTCTAAAATTGCGCTGAAAGGTATTGATGAGCGGACGTTGTCTGCCCCGCCTGTTTTAATTGACGGCACGACAATGATTCCCGTTCGCGACGTAGTGGAACTGTTAGGCGGCAGCATCGCCTGGAACGCGGAAAACCAGAGAATTAATATCAGCTTGAACTACATCACCATTTCCATGACAGTGGGAAGCAAGATTGGATATGTAGCAGGAATACCCACGCCGATGCAGCAGGCCCCCGTTCTTTTAAATGGTTCTACTTTGGTGCCGCTAAGAAATGTGGTCGATGGATTGAACTGCGAATTAAAATGGATTGATACACAGCAGAATATTTACATATATTATAAATAGACATTGATTAGAAAGGTTGAAACTTGAATATGGCAATTTTAGTTACCGGCGGAGCCGGATTTATTGGAAGCCACACCTGCGTGGAGCTGTTGGAAAACGGCTATGAGGTTGTGATTGTTGATAACTTTATCAACTCCAAACCAGAAGCTTTAAACCGGATAAAACAGATTACAGGCAAGGATTTTAAATTTTACGAAGCGGATTTGCTGGATAAAGCAGCCGTGGAAACTATTTTTATAGAAAACAAAATTGATGCTGTCATCCACTTTGCGGGCCTGAAGGCCGTAGGCGAATCGGTTGCCCAACCAATCCGCTACTATCACAACAATATCTCGGGCACGCTGATTCTCTGCCAGGTTATGCAGGAAGCCGGCGTGAAAAAAATTGTGTTCAGCTCTTCAGCCACAGTTTATGGAAGTCCTAAAACCGTTCCCATCCGCGAGGATTTCCCGTTACATACGACGAATCCTTACGGCAGCACCAAACTGATGATTGAAAACATTTTGCAGGATATTTTTGTGGCGGACAACGAGTGGAGCATTGCGCTTTTGCGCTACTTTAACCCCATCGGCGCTCATAAAAGCGGCTTAATCGGCGAAGACCCCAACGGGATTCCCAACAACCTGATGCCATACATTGCCCAGGTTGCAGCCGGAAAACTGGAAGTTTTAAGTGTTTTTGGGGATGACTATGATACGAAAGACGGCACCGGTGTACGGGATTATATTCATGTGGTTGACCTAGCGCAAGGCCACATTAAGGCTGTGGAAAAGGTCCTCGGCGGCTCCGGCGTTGACGCATATAACCTGGGAACAGGCATTGGCTACAGCGTTTTAGATATGGTACACGCTTTTGAAACGGCAAACAATGTAAAGGTGAACTACAAAATTGCGCCCCGCAGACCCGGCGACATTGCCGTGTGCTTTGCAGATCCGAAAAAGGCAAAAGAGCTTTTGGGCTGGCAGGCGCAGTTCGGCATTGAGGACATGTGCCGCGACAGCTGGAAATTTGTGAAACAAAACCCCAACGGATTATGATTATAAATAAAAAGCCCGCCAACCGGCAGGCTTTTTTGTTCTACGAATTGAGGTGATAAACCATGTCCTTACCCGAGCAACGCATTTGCCAGCTTTTAGGCCGTTTGGGCTGGAACCGTTCAGAATGCACAATTGCACCACAGCCAATGGGCAGCACCAACGAAAGCTATAAATGTTCCTACCGCGATGAAGAATTTGTTTTGCGGCTCGGCACTCGTCAGGCAGGCATATTATCCATCAACCGCCATGCCGAGGAGGCTGCGTTAAATCTTGTTTCAAAGCTTTCCTGCGGTGCAAACCTGGTTTATTACGATTTGGAAACAGGCAATATGGTGACCAAATACATTTATGGCAGAGAGCTGGCAGCTGATGACTTGAACGACCCGAAACGGCTTGCGCAAATGGTTCAGGTTCTAAAAACCGTGCACACGCAAAAAACTGCATTTGCATTTGATTTTTATGGCGACGTGGAACGCAGGCTGGAAGTGTTAAAAGAACACAATATTTCCCTTCACCCGGAGTTTTCCCGCGCTTATGAAATATATAGGATTTGCAGGGAGCGCAACAGCATCGATTCCAAACTCCATTTTGGGCTTTGCCACGGCGATCCCTTTGTAAACAACTTTGTTCTGTCAAACAGCGGGCAGCTGTTTTTGCTTGATTATGAATATGCCGGCATGGGCGACGTGTTCTTTGATTTGTCCTGCATTGCACCAGGCTTAACGCCTGAAAAGCAAAAAGAACTTCTGCGCCTCTATTTCGGTGAATGCACGCCGTTTCTTTTGGAAAAGCTGTATGACTTTTTTATCATTAACCTGATGTGGAACGGTACCTGGGCGTATGTGAAAAGCTGTGACGTGCCAAAAGAGGTGTTCGATTATATTCAGTTTGGCGATTTTCATATGGATAGCATTTTAAAGTCCGGAAGGCCGAAGAAATGAGTGAAAAGGCTGCGGAGAAACAATTGTTTCTCCGCAGCCTTTTACCTTTGAATTTATACCGGAATACTCATTAATACAATTGCTATAATTCCTGTTCCGGTGCCAATCCACCGGCGTTTATCCAGCCTTTCACAAAACAGCAATACCCCAATAATTGTTAAAAGCAGGGTAACACCCCCGTTATAAGCCGGAAAAAGCAGTGTTCCGTCAATTACGCCAGCAGCATAAGTGTTTAGCGCCTGAAAAAGCCCTAAAATTATACCAATAAGCGCAGCAGAAGCAATAATTTTTGGCTTTATTCGAAACGTCTTTTTTTGGCCTGATATACTTAGTCCCAAATAAATTAACCCAGACAGTACTGTTGCCGCGAAATATGCACTACATACAAATCCGCCGATTTCATTTGCAACGCCCACTACGGTATAAACCTTTTGTGTAACAGAAAGCAAGCCGTTTGCCGTAAAGGTTGCAAATGCAGGAACCAGCCATCTTTTGTCTATACCGCCGCTTCCCGTCATTTCGACATTGAACAAAAAAGATATCCCCGTAAGTACGGTTCCTGCAATTCGCCACCCGGTAAACGGCTCTTTAAAAACCAGGGCTGATACAAAAACCGGAATCAGCATTCCAAAATTATTAATTAAAACAGTAAGTGAAACCGGCCCTTTAGACAACGCCTGTATGTATGTCATCTGAAAAAGTACACTCAACCCTCCGAAAAACGAACCGAACAAAAATGTATTCCATGAAATACGGTACCGTACGGAAGGAAGAAACATAAAAAATGCCGCCATAAAAATAAAGCCGTTATATAAAATTCCATCCGTATTTGTGCAAGCCACATGTTTGGCAAACATGCTTTGCAATGTTATTTTTAATGCGGCAATTACGCAGAGGATGAAAATGAGCAAAAATGTCATTTGGTGTCACCCTCAATAAACGTTTTATTGTGCGCTTTCACCACCACACCCTTATATTCAAAATCTTTTTCTGAAAAGTTTGCCACTACGGTATAACGTCCACCAAAGACGGTTTTCTGAACAGTGAAATCCTTGGTCAGATATACAAAATCTGTCATTGGCAGTGTAGTAACTTTTTCTGTGACTTCCGCAATCATATGGTATGTCCTGACAATTTCCTCCTCTAACGCATCAAAGTTTCCGGCGAAAAAAGAATATAGCGGTGGGCAGCCGTATAGGCAGGAAAACAGCGCCTTGTCCTGCATGGTTTCGCGGCATGAATTAATCGCGTCGCCCCAGTAGGGGAACGAAATAACACAGTCATGATAGACCAAATGCCAGAGCGGCACACGGCACGCGGGATTCAGCATATATTTTTTCTGGAACGCCGCACCCTCTTCCCCATAATCCTGTGCTTTGCGTCTGCCGCAGTCCATTTTATCAAACCGAAAATGGAACGGACTGTTCATGCCCTCGTTGTAAAGAATGCTGCCGATAATGTCTTCAAAACCATCTTCCGTTCCGGTGATAAGTCCGAGGTCTGAAACAAACCGAAACGCTTTATTTTTAATTTGAATACATTCTCCCCGCGTTACAGGGTGTTTTTTACTGCTGCACGAAGCAATTCCGCCACCATATACATCTATAAAACGTCCTTCATATGCGGGGAATTCCTCCCATTGGGCAGGGATTTCCTCTTTCATTCTTTGGGCTGCAACCTTTGGGCAAAGGGTATTCTGGTCATGCATCTTTCCGTCATAACCTCTCAGCGCCCAGGCTTTGGTTAATTCTCCGTTGGCATCGGTTTGAACACCGTCTGGATAATCTTTTATGCGCCGTTGGGAATAATCACAGTTTAAAATTCGGTTTTTAGGAATAAATTTCAGCATATCCGGCCGGGGCACATCGTTATAGTTGTCATATTTCGTACTGATATATCCAAACTTGTTATAAAGCGGAGCTGCCGCCCTGCCGTCCGGACCGAAAAAAATACCAAAAAGTGCCTTTTTAACACCTCTTGCATAAAGTTTTTCTGCAGCCTGAAGCATAAACTCCGCCGCGCAGGGTGAAATATCCGGATTTTCGTCAGAGTACATCACTCGTTCATAATCATCATTCCAAACCCAAAATATTGCGCCGCCTATGAGCTTCTCTGACTCAGGCAAAGCTGAAATTTTGTTTTCAAGAAAGCTAAGCAAATGCGCCTTTAACCGCCGGTAATACCGACATGCTTCTGCCAATGTACTGCAAATAATATATTGAACCTCACAGGGTTCTGTGCAGTACATAGACAACTGGTACAGGCCGCTTTCCTTAATTAGCTCATAACGTGCATACGCACCGGTGTCTAAGGCGCACAGCAAATATTGACCGTTTCTTTCAATAATAATCATACTCATGGTACCGCCACGGCTACAAAAATCTGACGAAATATTTCCGAACTCATATTCCCCCTCAGCTACAAGGGCAATTCCCTCGTCTACCGGGAGCAAAATCCTGTCGCCTGAAATGATTTTCGGCACCGGAATTGTGCCCCTTACGGTAAGTTTTACAAAATCTTCACAACAAGTAGGTATTTTCTTTACGGAAAATGTAAATGAAGTGCCATTTCTTTCTAAACGAAATCCATTTTCTGTGCTTACAAAATGCATTTAAACCACCTCTTAACCATTAGTATACATGTAAGAACCAAAATTGAAAATAAACAAATGATACATGTTTATGGATTTTTTTGATATTTCATGATATAATCATTTTGGTGATAAAAAATGATTGACACAACAATTTTTGAAAAACAGCTTGAACTTGACATTCCGTCTGATCTGGGAATTTACTACAGCGGAAAAAGAATTAACACAAAAAATCATGTGTATGGGCCGGAAATCAGAAATCACTATCTGTTTGTGCTTGTCAACAACGGAAACGCATGCCTATATGGAGAAAAAAATATTTTTTTGAAGCCTCACGACCTTTTAGTTATGTTCCCGGGACAGCGGATTCATTATAAAGCCAGCGGCCTTTGGAGCATTCAGTGGGTTGGCGTTTATGGAAATGGCGCGGACCGCCTTACTGAAAAGCTTGGTGTAACGCGGAAATTCCCCGTTATGAACGTACATTGCTATAGAGAAGTGGAAACAGCACTCGAAAGCATTTATGCATCAGCAGGAGATCTTACATTATCAGGAAAGTTAAACAGCCTGTCTCTGCTTTACGAGTTTTTTTCTATTTTGTTTCAAAACGCAAATTCTGATCAACAGGATGACATTGTTCAATCCGCAATAAAAATTATTCGATATAATTACAGCCAGCAAATTACAGTTTCCTCTATTGCAAACAGTCTGCATTTAAATTCGGCATACTTTTCCAGACTGTTTGCATCAAAAACCGGCATATCGCCAAAGCAGTTTATACTGTCTTTGCGGCTTGAACGTGCCAAGGAGCTTTTACAACAGCAAGCTATTCCCGTTGCCGAGGTTTCCAGGTCTGCCGGCTTTTCAGATCAATTATACTTTTCCAGGCTTTTTCGTCAAAAAATAGGACTAAGCCCCAGCCAGTTTCGAAATTTGCAAAAAGAAAGCCCCCAGCGGTAATTCCGCCGGGGGCCTTCCTATCCTTATGCCTGTGACTTTAAAAATTCCTTTTCCATTTCCAAAATATCTTCCAGCCAGTAAACGCCAATGTCTAAAGCTGCCCACATGCTTGTGCGCTCTGCTTTTTTCGTTAGCTTTGCGGTGGAAATATCGCTTCCGTGCTTTTCCAACAACTCAATGGTAATCTTTCTCGCCATGTCAAGGTCGTTCACCTTTTCCGAATCTAAAATGGTGAACCTAGTAATAAAATTTTCGTTAAAGTCTCCAAAATAAAGAACATTGCCGTCTCTAATCAGCGGTTTCCCGCGGTATATCAGGCTTTCTCTTTCCGTTACTGCTGCCATTTTTCTGCCTCCTATTTCTTGTTGTAAAAAAATCAGTCTTTTTCCAGTTCCTTGAGTGTTTTTATATCGACGGGTTCGTCATCATTATGTTTTTGTGAACGCGATGCGTTCTTAATAATCACAATGTCGTCCACTTTAAATTCGTTCACCACAGCGTCGTTGTCCGCGTTCATTTTTACCTGCACAACGCCGCGCAGCAGGTGTGTGCTGAGAACTGTTCCCCGGCCCATGGGCGTGTCTACCACTGCGCCTACGTTAGGCGTGCGGTGAATTAATGTTTCATAGGCCTCCTGCTCATATTTTAAGCAGCACATGAGCCTTCCGCAGGTCCCCGAAATTTTGGTGGGGTTTAAAGACAGCGACTGTTCCTTAGCCATTTTAATGGAAACCGGCTCAAAATCGCCCAGAAACTGGGAACAGCAAAGAGGTCTGCCGCAAATCCCCAAACCGCCCAAAAGCTTTGCTTCGTCGCGCACACCAATTTGCCGAAGCTCAATTCTGGTTCTGAACACAGCCGCCAAATCCTTCACCAGCTGGCGGAAATCCACCCTGCCGTCTGCGGTGAAATAAAACAAAACCTTGCTTCTATCAAATGTATATTCCGCATCAATTAAATTCATGTCCAAACCGTTTGCCGCAATTTTTTCAAGACATATGTCAAACGCTTCTTTTGTGCGGGCACGGTTGTCCGCAACCTGGGCAATGTCTTCCTCTGTGGCCTTGCGCAAAATGCTTTTAATCGGCATGTTGAATTTCTCCTCGTCTACTTCCTTGCCCACCAAAACCACTTCGCCGAATTCCACACCGCGGGTTGTTTCAACAATCACGCCGTCGCCCACTGAGAGCGCACAATCTTCCGGATTAAAATAATAAATCTTACCAACGGGCTTAAACCTGATGCCCACTACCTTTGTCATGGAAATCCTCCCAAATACGCATCATGGTTTCAGAAACCGACGCGTTGTAATTTAAATTCTGTTTTAGCCTCAGTTTAAAATCGGTCAGTCGGTCAAAGGCCAAAACCAATCCTTTTTTACTGACCCCTTCTGTAAAAACCCTCATCTGCGACAGCTTGTTGTCGTAAATCACCCGGTTTTCAAGGCCGGATTTCACAAAAACGCAGTCCCTAAGAAAGGTTAACATAAAATCGGTAATTTCTCCGATGTTTTCTTTTTCCTCGATCAAAAAGTCCGCTGTTTCGCGCACCTTTGCCGCATCGCGGTTGAGTGCAATAACGTGCTCTACGCTGCCTTCAAAAAGTTTTCCTGCACTGTCATCAGACAAAAATGCAACCGCCGCACCAATGCTGCCCTGGGATAGCCGCGCCGCCAGCTGCACAGTTTCGCCGCCGCCAAACCGCATCGCTAAATAGCGATTGACTTCTTCAACCGGCAACGGAAAAAACGACATAATACAGCTGCGGGACAGCACCGTGGAAAGCAGTTTGTCCTGCTTGGTGACACAGATGAGAAATGTTACATACTCCGGCGGCTCCTCCAGCACCTTTAATAGGGCATTTTGCGCCTCGGGACTTAACACATCGCCGTCGCCAATGATAAACACCCTGCGGCTTGCAAGATAGGGTTTTAAAAAAACCTCGCTTAAAATCTGTTCCCTGACATCGTCCACCCCAATAGACGCTTTTTGTGCCGCCTGCTCAAGACGGATAATGTCAGGGTGGTTTCTTGACCTGGCCTTCACACAGGCGGGGCAAGTGCCGCAGGGCCGGTCTTTCGGGAATTCCCCCTCGCAGACCAGCGCCTGGGCAAAAAGATCTGCACAAAGCCGTTTGCCCACGCCGGCCATGCCTTCAAACACGTAAGAATTTGAAACATGCCCGGTTTCCAGTGTTTTTTTCAGGCTTTTTTTCACCGGTTCATTGCCGTAAAGCTCGTCGAAACCCATAATCAGACTTTTTCAAACCTTTCCACATCTACAACAAAAATTGTTGCGCCGCCCACTTCAATTTCTGCGGGGAAAGAGGTGTAGCCAGCTGCTCCGCCGATATACGGTTCGGGCGAGAACACAACCTGTTTCCTTTTTGCGCTGTATTTGGAGATGACATCAATCACAGACTGTATTTTTTCCTCGTCTGTCCCCACCAAAAGCGTTGTGTTGCCGGCCCGCAGAAATCCGCCTGTAGACGCCATTTTTGTTACTGAAAACCCTGCTTTGTTCAGTTCCCTCATTACGGTGTTGCCGTCGTCGTTGCTCACAATTGCAAATACAAGTTTCATTACAACTCCTCCTTTATTTTATTTGATAAAAATCATCTGAAATATCCTTATGTTAAAAACCAAACAAAAATGCAAGTTTCATTCTTCACTGCTGCAAATTTCAAGCATAAACTCCCCTAAGTCCCGGGCGGCATGCGGTTTTGCAAAATGCTGTGTATTTTCTGAAAGGCGCATTGCCTTAAACGGATAATGAATGAGCTGGTAAACCGCTTCATCTGCGCCAAATGTTTCGCTTAAATTTAGCGCAATGCCGTTGTTTAGCATAAACTCCTTGTTTCTGTTCTCCTGACCCGGAATGGGGTCGAGCATTAAAATCGGCAGCCGTTTGGCCAGCGCTTCGGAAGTGGAAAGCCCGCCCGGTTTTGTAATAATACAGTTGCAGGCGTCCATCAAAACGTCCACATTGTTCACAAAACCATAGGTAAGAATATCCTTCCGGCGCTTCATTTTGTCGACCTTGGCTTTAAGTTTGTCGTTGCTTCCGCAAACCACAAGAATTTGAAAATCTTCTTCTAAACTATCCAGCTTTTTCAGCATGTCGAGGGTGTGGGTGCCATAACCCATAGAGCCCATCATAACAAGCACTGTGAACTTGTCAGCAATGCCAAGCGCTTTTCTTGCTTCTGCCGGCGGCACCTTTTTTGAAAACTTCGGGCTGATGGGAATTCCTAAAGGCAAAACGTTTTCAACGGCGCCCCACTTTTTAATTGCCTGGTAGGACAAAAGTTCCGACGCGGTAATATAATAATCCGATTTTGCCTGCTCCCACATAGGATGTATGGTAAAATCCGTTACAATTGAAATCAGCTTTGCCGTTATGGGGTGGTGTGTTGCAATCCTGTTTATTGTGATGGTAGCAAAAAGATGGGTACTCACAATCACATCCGGCCGGAACGCCTCAATATAAGCATACAGCTTTTTCCGGAACGCCGTAGACAAAAATTTAATTGTTTTAGACACCTCTCCCTGGGGGCTTGTTCTCATGTCTAAAAGGTCATACAGCGACCCATAAATTTTCGGCGTAATGGTGGTGGAAAGAATGTACCCTTTCGAGACCGCTTCCGCCAGGGTACTATTTACGTTTTCCGCTATGTCTAACATTCTGCACTCCACATCGTTGCGGCCTGCAAAATAGCTTTCCATTGCTTTTGCGGCCTGGTGGTGGCCGCCGCCTGTCGGAACGGATAGAAAAAGTATTTTCATTTTTGCCTCACACGCCTTAAATTAAAATAAACCGGGGATATTCATCCCGCCGGTTATGGAGTTCATTCCTTCCTCCATCATTTCCTCTATCTGGCGGATCGCGTCGTTCACCGCCACTGTAACCAAATCTTCTAACATTTCCGTATCTTCCGGATCTACGATTTCCGGGTCTATTTTCAGGGACGTAATTTCCTTTGTTCCCTTCATAACCACTTTTACCTTGCCGCCTCCGGCTGCGGTTTCAATAGTTTTTTCCTCCAGCTCCTCCTGCACGCGGTTCATTTCTTCCTGCATCATCTGAGCCTGTTTGATAACGGTGTTCATTTTATGATTTCCGCCGCCTGTAAATTTATTTCCCTGTGCCATGAAAAATTCCTCCAAATTGTTTTAAATAAATTCTATTTCTGAATGAGTTTTACTCAATTCTTCCAGCTTTTTCAGCGGGTCGTCGCCCTCAATTCCGATTTCACGGGACGTTACGCAGGCAACAGGAATGTCCTCCCCCGTAACGCTTTTCGCCGCTTCTTCAATCAGTTTCACATTTGCCGGCTTTGAAATTACGCTTTTCGACACCAGCGCATTATCGCCAAACACAACACACAGCTTTCCGTTTACCATTTTGGCCTGAACCAATGCCAGGTGCGGAAAAATCGGCATGCCGCCGTGAGATTTTACATAATTCATAATTTCCGGCCAGCGGGAAGCTGCATCTGTTCCCCCTGCCGCCGGAGCGGCTGGTTGGTCTGTGTGTTCCTCTGCCGGTTTTGCTTTTTCCTTTTTCACCGGCAAAGCCGTGTCTGCCCTTTGGTTCACTTTTAAATCTTCTTGCGTATCCCATGGCGGCGCATCGGCCGCCTGGCGTGGGCCGCCGTCAGCAGGCGCGGCCGAAATTGGAATAACGCCTTCTTTCACCTTCTGTTCTAAAACAGAAATCCTGTCTAACAGGGCCTCTTCCGTTTCCTCCATTTCCGGTTCACACATTTTCACCAGCGCCATCTCATAAAGGGTGCGCGGAAAGCCGGAATATCTGGCTTGGGCCGAAGCCGCACACAAAAGGTCGATTGCGCGAATCAGCCGCTCTTTTGAAAACTGCTCGGTCAGCTCTTCTATTTTGTTTCTATTTTCCGCCGATGTGTTTAGAAACTCCTCGGCGTTTCCTGTAATTTTTACCACTAGAACGTCCCGCAGATATTTCATCAGCCGTTCTGCAAACAGGCCCAGCTCCTTGCCCTTTTCAATCACTTCATCAATCTTTTCAAGGGCCGCCTTTGTGTCCCCTGATGCAATGCACACAGACAGGGAATAAAGCGCATCATTGTCTGCAATTCCCACAATCTTTACCACGTCGTCATAGGCAAGCTTGCCGTCTGACGCGCCGACGCACTTGTCTAAAACGCTTAAAGAATCGCGCATGGATCCGTCTCCCAGCTCAGCAATTAAGGAAAGGGCCGCGCCTTCTGCCTCATAGCCGTCTGCGGCTAAAATTTTCTCCATCCGCCCGGATATGTCTTTATTCGTAATCCGGCGAAACTCAAACTGCTGGCATCTGGAAAGCACTGTAATGGGCACCTTGTTTAATTCTGTGGTGGCAAGAATGAACATCACATGCTCCGGCGGCTCCTCCAGCGTTTTTAAGAGGGCGTTAAAGGCCTGCTGCGTCACCATGTGCACCTCGTCAATAATATAGACCTTTTTACGCGCCACAGAGGGAAGGAACATCACGTCGTCAATAATATCGCGGATGTTTTCCACCTTGTTTTTCGAAGCGCCGTCGAGTTCAGTTACGTCTAAAATAGACTCGTCCAGCAGGCCGCGGCAAACACTGCATTCGTTGCAGGGATTTCCGTCTTTCGGGTTTAAACAGTTCACCGCCCTTGCCAGAATTTTAGCTGTGGAGGTTTTTCCTGTTCCCCTGGTTCCGCAAAAAAGGTATGCGTGCGCTGTGGAGTTGTTCATAATCTGGTTTTTCAAGGTTTTTGTAATATGCTCCTGACCCACAACATCGTCAAACACTGTCGGCCGCCACCGTCTGTATATGGCCTGATATGCCACACGCCCACCTCCGCAAAACAAATTTGCTTCTAAACTGAAAAAAGCCGCGTCAATTCTGCGCGGTTTTATTGGCACAAAGCCTGCCGCTTTGTGTAACATCATACACTTTTTTAAATCTGCGTTCACGCCGGGAGAATCCGCAACACACCCAAGGCACCGCTTATCGCTGCTTGGTTCCCCACCTGACGAGGTTCGCGGGCTCAAGTTGTGCGGGTCCCGGCAGACAACGCTTACGCGCTGAACGCAAAATTGATTTCCGCAGTGCTGAAAAGCCTGCGGCAGGAATGATTTCTCATTCCTTAGGTTTATATTATATCATAATTTTAAAAACTATTCAACTGTTTTTTTCAAATTCCCGAATTTAAGCGTTTTCCTGGAAAAATTCAATCTGTTCGCCGTCCGGCCCCTTGACAAAGGACAGAGAGGCAGTGATTTCGCCGTGCTCACCTAAAACCGCGTCTTTCGGTTCCACGTGAGGAATCCCTCCATGCTCAACCGCACGTTCAAACGCAGCGCGGGTGTCGTTTACGCGAAGTGCCAGGTGGAAAAAGCTGCCCGCCTTCGGCTCAGATTCTTCTCCTGCTTCGCCGTCTGAAAACAACTCAAAATAGTTTCCGTCTCCAATATCAATTAACGCCAGCTGCTTTCCTGTGCCGGACGTCCATTTGGTGCGGAGCTGAAAGCCCAGCCCCTCAATGTAAAACGTCAACGATCTTTCAAAACTTGATGTTTGCAGTGCCACATGGTGAAACCCGCAGCCTGCAATTTTGCCGTTCGCCATAAATATCCGCCTTTCAAATAAAGAAGTGTTTTCCTTAGTATAACAAACACCACACGCAAAGTCAAGGCAGGTTACAGTTGTTTTGTAAAGCAGATAATTCTGTTTGCTTCGCGGAAGCCCGAATGGATGTGAAATTGAAAACTGCCATTGTTATCAAGTTCACAGTCGCTGGCAAACTCTTTGCATCCCCGCTGCCTTGCCCAGTTTTCGCACATTTCAAGCAGTGTTCTGGCAACGCCCATCCCGCGGCAGGCGTCCTCCACATAAACGCCCTCTAAATATCCCACCGGCGAAAATGATGTGCCCTCCACATAGTCATGCCGCAGCTGGCACTGGGCAAACCCCAAAAGGGGACCCTGCCCGGCGGCCACAAAAACAGCAGCTTCTCCGGAATTTAAAATCTCGCTCAATTCTTTCTCCAGTTCCTCTGTGGTGTGGCTGTTCCACAATGCAGATGCCAGGCGCGCAAGTTCTGTGATGTCCTCCGGCCCTGCCTTTCTAAAATCCATGTTCCGTCCTCCTAAGCAAAAACGGGCGCGGAAACCCGCGCCCGAATTTTTTTATTCCTTGTTTTTCGACTGAATATATTCGTCGATGGCTTTTGCCGCATCTTTTCCCGCGCCCATTGCCAAAATCACCGTTGCCGCGCCTGTTACCGCATCGCCGCCGGCATAAACCCCCTCGCGGGAGGTTTTACCCGTTTCCTCGTCGGCAATAATGCCGCCCCATTTGTGAACGGCCAAACCCTCCGTAGTGGATTTAATCAGCGGGTTGGGCGACGTGCCGATAGACATAATTACGCAGTCTACATCCAGCACAAATTCAGACCCCTCTTTCACCACTGGTCTGCGTCGGCCGGAGGCATCGGGTTCGCCCAGTTCCATTTCAACGCATTTCATGCCGCCCACAAACCTATTTTCATCGGGAAGAATTTCTGTGGGGTTGGTCAGCAGTTTAAAGATAATGCCTTCCTCCTGCGCGTGCTCAACCTCTTCCGCTCTTGCAGGCAGCTCTTCCATGGAGCGCCGATATACAATATATACATCCTTTGCCCCAAGCCGTTTGGCGCACCGCGCGGCGTCCATTGCAACGTTGCCGCCGCCCACAACCGCAACCTTGCTTGCGTGCATAATCGGTGTGGAAGGTTCGTCTTTATAAGCCTTCATTAAATTAACGCGGGTTAAAAACTCATTGGCGGAATAAACGCCCTTTAAGTTCTCGCCGGGAATTCCCATAAACCGGGGAAGGCCCGCGCCAGAACCAATGAACACCGCCTCGAAGCCGCTTTCCATCAGCTCGTCAATTGAGGTAGATTTTCCTATAACCACATTGGTTTCAACCGTTACGCCAAGCTCTTTTAAGGTGTCGATTTCCTTTTGCACAATTGCCTTCGGCAGACGGAATTCCGGAATTCCGTAAACCAAAACACCGCCGGCCAAATGCAGTGCTTCAAACACCGTAACCTCATAGCCTGCCTTTGCCAAATCTCCGGCGCAGGTAAGGCCAGACGGGCCGGAACCGATAACCGCAACCTTATGCCCGTTGCTTTCCGGCTTTTGGGGCGCAGTTTTACAGTTTGCGTTGTGGTAATCTGCCGCAAACCGCTCTAATCGTCCAATGGCCACAGGCTCGCCTTTAATACCGCGAACGCACTTTTGCTCACACTGGGTTTCCTGGGGACAAACGCGCCCGCAAACTGCAGGCAATGAGCTGGATTGGGCAATAATCTCATATGCCCCTTCGAAATCTCCCTGGGCCATTTTTTCAATGAATGCAGGAATATGAATTTTCACCGGGCAGCCGGCAACACAGGGCTTGTGCTTACAGTTTAAGCAGCGTTTTGCTTCGTCTATTGCTGTTTCCGGCATATATCCCAGCGCCACTTCTTTAAAATTTTTATTTCTAACGTCCGGTGCCTGGGTTGGCATCTCGTTTTTCTTCGGCGACATGTTCGGCATGTTTATTTTACCTCCTTCTGAAACAGGTTGCATTCGGCGTCATATGCGTGCTTTTCAAAGTCTTTATACATGGAGGCGCGCTCCATTGCCTCGTCAAAGTCCACCAGGTGTCCGTCAAAATCCGGACCATCCACACAGGCAAATTTCATTTCCCCGCCGACAGACAGCCTGCACCCGCCGCACATTCCTGTGCCGTCAATCATAATGGGATTCATGCTGACAACCGTTTTGATGCCATATTCTTTTGTGAGTTTCGCAACAAATTTCATCATAACAAGCGGGCCGATTGCGATAACCTCGTCATATTGTTCTCCGCTGTCAATCAGTTTTTTCAGCGCGTCGGTAACAAGACCTTTTTCGCCTACGCTGCCGTCGTCTGACATGATAACCAGTTTGTTGGAAGCCGCGCGGAATTCGTCTTCTAATATTAACAAATCCTTGCTGCGAAAGCCCACAATTGCGTGAACCTCGCACCCCAGATTGTGAAGCTTTTTCGTCACGGGATATGCAATGGCGCAGCCAACGCCGCCGCCTACAACGGCAACTTTTTTCAAACCCTCTGTGTGGGTCGCCTGACCCAACGGCCCTACAAAATCTGTTAAGCTGTCGCCAACATTTAAGCTGTTTAAATGCTTTGTGGTAGCGCCCACAATTTGATATATAATCGTAACCGTGCCTTTGTCCCGGTCAAAATCTGCAATGGTGAGGGGAATCCGTTCACCAGCCGCATCTGCCCTTAAAATAATAAACTGTCCCGGCTCCGCTTTTTTTGCCACCAACGGCGCCTCAATCTCCATTAATGTAACGGTGGGATTGAGTTCTTTCTTTTTTACAATTTTAAACACTGTAACCATCCCTTTTTAATAAACTCTTATAACGGCCCTGCGGGGCACAACTATCTTCTTTTATATAATATAGTATATTATATCACATCAGCACGGTTTTTGTAAATACTAAGTTTTTGCCAAGATTAACGAAAAAAACGCGGAAACTGTATTGACTTTTGCTGTGAGTGTAGTATAATAAACGCGAAAAACAAAAATATATGCACCTTGTGCAGAAGGGACATGAAAAAATGAAAGAAATTTCTTTACAGCTCTATTCTATCAGAGACGCCATCACCGAACTGGGGTTTGAAAAAGTGCTGGACGAAGTGGCAAAAATGGGATATACCGGCGTGGAATTTGCAGGCCGGGGGGACGTATCTGCAAAAGACATGAAAAAATATTTAGACAATGCGGGGCTTAAGGCTGTCAGCTCCCATACGGGATATGCTATTTTAAAAGACGAGCTTGACGCTGAAATGGAATATATGGGTTATCTCGGCGCAAAATACATCACCTGCCCCTCCGCCCCCATGGGCACTCTGTCTCAGGTGGAGGAAACCGCCGAGGTCTTAAACATTGTAGGTAAAAAAATGAAGGAAAACGGCTTTACGTTAAGCTATCACAACCATGCGCCGGAGCTTTGGCTTACAGTAAATGGCAAACGGTCGCTTGACTACCTTTATGAAATTACCGACCCGGAATATGTGAAGGCCCAGCTGGACGTGTTCCACGTGCTCCGCGCAGATGTAGACCCCTACGAATATGTGAAGCAGTTTGCACACAGAATGCCCACCATCCACTTAAAACAAATGCTGTCCTGCGAGTCGAAAGAAGATGCACGGGCAGGGGACGGCGTTATCGATTTCCGGAAAATTATTGACATCACCTCAAAAACAGGCACGGTAGAATATATTTATGAGGACGAGGGCCGCGGCGACCAGCTTGAAATGGCGCGCGTTTCCGCAGAATTCCTTCTCACCATTTAAACAGCCAAAAGGCGGAAAAGAGGTTTTTTATCATGAATGACAGAAAATTAAGGGTCGGCATTATTGGAACCGGCGGCATTGCCCACTCCCACATGAACCAGTATGTGAAAATGGACGATGTGGAAATTGTGGCCGGCGCAGATTTAGTTCCAGGAAAAGCAAAAGCATTTTTTGAAGAATATGGTCTGGATAACGTAAAATGCGACTACAAAGACCACGCAGAGCTTTTGGACGACGAAAGCTTAAAATTAGACGCAGTAAGCATTTGTACATACAACAGAATGCACAAGCCCTGCACGGTTTATGCGCTGAAAAAAGGCGTAAATGTTCTTTTGGAAAAGCCCATGTGCGTAGAGCTTGAAGAGGGTCTGGAAATTATGAAGGCGGAAAAGGAAAGCGGAAAAATTGTTTCCATTGGTTTTCAGCCCAGGTTCGATCCCAGCATGCAGCTTGTGAAAAAAATTATTCAGTCCGGCGTTTTGGGCAAAATTTATTATATTCAAACCGGCGGCGGCAGACGCAGGGGTATTCCTGCCAGCGCTCAAAAAACCACGTTCATTGAAGACGCAACCGGCGGCATTGGCGCCCTGGGCGACATCGGGTGCTATTCGTTAGACATGGTATTGAATGCGCTGGGATATCCCAAACCCCTAACCGTTACGGGCTACACGTCAAACTTCTTCGGCACCAATCCGAAAACATTTGAAGGCCGCGGCGGCGCTGAGGTTGCGAAAAAATTTGAGGTTGACGACTTTGCGGCGGCTTTTGTCCGTTTAGAAGACGATTTAATTTTAGATTTTCGTATCTCCTGGGCAATCAACATCGACACGCCGGGAGACACGCTGGTTATCGGCACGGAGGGCGGCTTGAGAATTCCGTCTACCGACTGCTGGAACGGCCGTGTGGGCGGGCCTTTAAAAATTTACCATGAGCTTGCCGGCGAACAGACCGTGACAGAAATTCCGCTGCCGAAAAACGACGTGAACTGTGTGGAACTGAAAGTCCGTTCTTTCTTAGACGCAATTAAAACAGGCGGAAAGGCGCCGGTTCCCACAAGCCAGATTATTTATAACCAGGCAATTTTGTCCGGCATTAAAAAATCTGCGGAATTAAAACACGAAATTAAAATTGAAGTTCCTGAAATTTAAATTTGTTTTCAAAAAGGCATGGAAAAATTCCATGCCTTTTTTATTTTGTATAAACTGTAAATTTTTGACCTGTGCATTCATTTTATGTATATTTTCACGCGGAAAATATAAAACTGGTTTCAGGAGGGTGTGAAAATGAAAAAAATTGCAATTTGTTTAACTTTCGTCATGCTTTGTCTCACAGGGTGCGGCACAACAGACCAAATGGACGCAAACCAGTCGGAATCGCAGCAGGCCAACGCAAAAAGCGGCAGCGACCAGGCGGTTTTAAACGAATATAATAACTTAATTTTCGGAAAAGACGCCGACGGAAAAGCCATCGCTTCGTTTATCAAAAACAACGCAGATGTGGTTTCAGAAGAAGCTTCATCTC
Organism: Congzhengia minquanensis; assembly: GCF_014384785.1. Taxonomy (NCBI): domain Bacteria; kingdom Bacillati; phylum Bacillota; class Clostridia; order Eubacteriales; family Oscillospiraceae; genus Congzhengia; species Congzhengia minquanensis. Next base: position 81,724 of record NZ_JACRSU010000004.1, on the reverse strand, counting down.
AAATGGTTTTGCAGTTTGAAGAGTTTCAAAAAAACAAGCTGCCACTGTTTGAGGACAAGTTTAACACCGGCTCCGTACAAAAGGAACTCATGGAGCTGTATATGCAAGGCGGGGACATAAATGACCCGGTCGGTGTATCGCGGCCGGAAGTTGCGGCTTTGGTAGAAGAAGCCAAAAACAGCGGATATAAACTCATTCAGGCGGACGGCGCTTGCTTCCCTGTAATTGACTATACGTTTTATAAAAATTTTGGGGAAAATATTACGCCGGAGGTGTCTGAATATATCAGCATTTTAGAGCTGAATTCCAATCAGCCGCCCCTGCATAATGCCAGTCTGGCCATAAGCTGGGACGAGCTGATTGAACGCGCCGTAAGGCAGGAACGTTTTTTAACAGATTATGACGACACAAAAACCGCAGAAAAATTAACCCCCCTTTATCAGTCCTTTACGCAAATGATTTTTTTTGGAAGCGACAACACGCCATTATTTGACACAGACACAGGCATTTTAAAGGATGAAGTGAAAACGGCCTTTGAAAATGCGGTGAAGTCTAATAAAAACAGCGCGCTTATAAAGAAAATAAAAGGCTTTTTAAAGGCCTTAAAAAAAGACGATTACCGCTATTCGGAAGACGCAGAACAGTATCGGGAAGACATAAAATTCTAAAATCCGTTCATACTAATATAGCAGAGGAACCAAATGCCGCTGCCCATTTCTGAAAAAGATAAAAAAAGTCTTGACAAATGGTACTTTTTAGTGTAAAATACAACTTGTTGGTTTTTTAAGACTATGGCGGCATAGCTCAGCTGGCTAGAGCAAACGGTTCATACCCGTTAGGTCGGTGGTTCAAGTCCACTTGCCGCTACCACTAAAAAGACTGCAAAACAGTCTTTTTCGGCCCGTTGGTCAAGCGGTTAAGACACCGCCCTTTCACGGCGGTAACACGAGTTCGATTCTCGTACGGGTCACCAGTCGGAGTAAGCTTTGCTTGCTCCGATTTTTTATATAAAATAAAAAATCAGTCGCGTGCGACGCTACTCCTCCTTTTTCCCACAAAACGCACTTCGTTGGCGTTTTGCAGGAGCCCTGCCGCTTCGCGTCTTTGTAAGCTTTGCTTGCTCCGTTTTTCTTTATAGAAAGAAGGTTTATGTTATGGAGGACTTAAGTTTAATTAGACCCACTTCTGCACTGAAAAGCAAAGCAAACGATTTTAAGCAGGAGTTTTTTGACTTTGGCGAACCTGTAATAAACGGCAGCGCCCTGTTCGATCAATTGGAGTTTGACGACTGGCTGATACATATACAAAAAAGCAGCCGCCCCGAAACCGTTCAGCCGGACTGGGTGGTGGCAGACACCTTTTTTGCAGTTCGTCCGCAAGACAATCGACTAATTGGAATGATTGACATTCGCCACAATTTAAACAACGCGTTTTTGTCGGAATACGGCGGGCATATTGGCTATGCCGTTCGGCCGTCTGAGCGCCGCAAAGGGTATGCCACGCAAATGCTGAAGCTGGCGCTTGCCTACGCAAAATCCATTGGGCTTAAAAAAGTAATGCTGGGATGTTATGCAGATAACACCGCGTCTTATAAAACCATTTTAAAATGCGGAGGAATTTTAACCGAGACAAAACCTTATGCCGACGGAAAACCCATGCACATCTGCTGGATTACACTTTAACGGGGGCGCCATTTATGAACACAAAACTGGAACAGGACATTCAGGCGCAGCTGTTTGCCCTGCAGGACTTAAAATACCGGGACTTTCATGCAAAACTGGTTCCAACTGTTGATAAAGACTGCTACATCGGTGTGCGCACGCCTGTTTTGCGGAAATTTGCGAAAGACTTTTCTAAACAGCCGGAGGCAATGGAATTTTTAGAAATGCTTCCTCACAAGTATATTGAAGAAAACAACCTTCATGCCTTTTTAATTGAAACAGTTAAGGATTTTGACACGGCTCTTATCTATACGGAAAAGTTTCTGCCCTTTATTAACAACTGGGCCACCTGCGATTTGTTTTCTCCAAAGCTGTTTAAAAAGCACCCAAACGAGGTGTATGAAAAAATAAAGCTTTGGCTGAAAAGCGGCCACACCTATACTGTGCGGTATGGGATTGTAACCCTGCTTGCAAATTATTTAGACAGCGAATTTCGTCCCGAAATGCTGGATTTGGTTGCCGATATCCGGTCGGAGGAATATTACATAAACATGGCAATCGCCTGGTATTTCAGCATTGCGCTAATCAAACAGTATGACCACGCCCTCCCGTACCTGAAAAACAAACGGCTGGACAAATGGGTGCACAACAAGGCCATTCAAAAGGCTGTGGAAAGCTACCGCATTCCTTTAGAAACGAAACAATATTTAAAAAGCTTAAAAGAGAAGTAAAAGGCGGCGCGGATTTTTGAAGAATCCGCGCCGCTTAACTTTTATTTCCTGCCGATTTTATTAAAGTCAACAATGTGAAAAGACACAATGTCTTCCTCTACGCCCATTAAAATATCGTAAACATAGCGATACTGATAAACACTCAGCCTGTCGTCTTTTAACGTCAAATCAAGATTTTGAATGTCTTTAAACGGCTCGTAATTACCGTTGATGATGATGTTGCTCCAAATCACAGGATTATCCTGATAGGTTCCTATAAACATCTCATATACATACGGATATTTGCGCCGATAAACCTCGCTTGTCACATCAACGCCCGAAAAATCGTCTTTGTCCTTGGTGGCCACACGCTTGTATTGCAGCGCATCGCTTTGCAGCATTTTGTGAACGCCGCGCATACCGCTGTCTTTCGGCGACAGCGCCAGCGTGCAGTCTAAAAAAATATTATTGTTTACCGACGACTGACCCCCGCAGTTCCAGAACACAACGCCGAAGGGGGAAATGGTCTTTTTTTGCTTGATATTATAAAAATAATTTTCATACACCGCATTAAACGAGCAGAAATCATCAAAATAGACCGCGCAAACGCCGTTTGCCTCTGTGTCAAGGCCGGTAATGTTATAAATAAAGTTATATCTGATAACGTTTCCAACCTCGCTCAAATCCCGCCCCATATAAATTGCGCCGGCATCTGCAACGTTTTTCACAACATCATGAATTTTGTTGTATTCAATGATATGATCGTTTCCGTGAAGATAAATGGCGAAGCCCGGCAAATCGTAAATTTCGCAGTTTGCAATACGGTTTCCCACGCCGGAGATATTAATGCCCGCCTTATAGGTTTGGTCTAACCGGTTTACATCGTGAATTTCGCAGTTTTCAACATAATTGTTTGCAGGGGTGAGGCTTTTTCTGTCACCGCCGCCAAGCATAATTCCGCCGGTTCCGCAGTTATAAATTTCACAGTTCACCACGCCGTGGTTTTTACCGCCCTCGTTGTTCCACGCCGCATACTGGTAAAGCATTTCGTGCCACGAACCGATGATGCGGCTTGCGCCCTCAGGCGGATTTACGCCTTTGTCAAATTCACCGTGGGCGGTGTGGCGCCCTTCGGGAAGCGGGGTTGCGCCCCGGCCAATCTGCACCGCAACCATGCCCAAATTTCTGAATACCGAATTGCGGACTGCGCAGTTCTGGCCCCGCTCTATGTAAACGCCAGTGCCCCGGGCGTTTTCAAACACAATTCCGTCAAATTCAATGAACGATGTGTTTTCCATCACCACCATTGGTTCTGCCAGCACGGAAATTTGAATTAAGGAATTGGTAATGTCCTTTTTGGGATAAAAATACACCTTTTTCGTTTCCCTGTCAACATAATATTCACCGGGAACATCAATTTCCTCCAACAAATTTACTGCATACCAGCTGGTGTAGTCCCGCGCCACCATGCTGGGAAGGTGAGGCAGCTCAGTTGTCATGGTCTTTGCTTCCGTATCAATTTTTGCAATTTTCATGGTATCGTCTGCAAAGCACCAGTTAAAAATGCCGGAAATATAAAAGTTTTTGGCTTTCCCCCATAAATCGCACCGGCTGTCTTCATAAACAAAAGTAGCGGGACGCATGTCAAATTCCTTGTCACACGGGCTGCTGCCGCTGTCAATTACCGTTTTAAGGGGGATTTCCTTCTCGCCCTTATTGGGATATCTTGCCGTATCGTAGCTTTCCCCGTCAATAAACAGCTCGTTTTGCGCAGGAACGTAAGGGCGCCGGAACCCCCGTGTGCCGTAGTCAGCAAACTCGCTGATTACGCCGGACAAATCCAGCTCCAAAATGTTGTTTAACGCGCTTTTATTAATAATCCTGTTTCTAATTTCTTCATCCTTCACAGGCACCGCCCGCTTTGCGTCTAACACAGCGCCGCCGTCAAAATATACCGTTTCGTTTTCGTATGCCTGATATGAGATTTTGCAGGACGCAGTTCCGCTGTCGCCCTCGTCAAACGTGAGGGACTCTTTAAAAAAATATCGTCCCCCGCGGATAAAAACGGTAATGTCACTGTCCTTTTTTAACATTTTTACAAGTTCTTTGGCCCTTTCCAAGGTTTTCACCGGCTGCTCAATGGTGCCGGGGTTATTGTCGTTTCCTGAATTTGAAACATAAAGTTTATACATGGTTTCAGCACTCCTCTTTTTTCAGTTTCCTGTTTAATGTATCACATTTGAAACCGCCTGTCAACCACATAAAAAGCGGCGCAGCCAAAAAGCTGCGCCAATGTTACTCCATTCTATTTTCTTTTTGTTTTTTTATAATTTTCAGGCGGGAAAACTCCTCGCGCTCCTTTTCGTCCAGCACGTCCTGAATGTTTTTCACGATTCCCTCATACTTGGGAATCATAATATTTTTTAACGAGTTTGCCCGCTTTTGGGTTTTTCCAATGTTCACCGCCAGCCGGTAAACCGAGGTTTCAATTTCTGCCAGCTCCAGCGTCAGTTCTTTCACCTTCATAAACTTTGCCACAGCCTCGTCTAAGGCGGAATTGGTCATGGCAAGCCCATACATGGGCGCCGTTTCGCTTTCCTTTTTAGAAACCACGGGAAGCTCCACGCCCATAACGCTTCTGAACTTAATTTTAATGTTCTCGTCCACCGGAATGGCGAAGCCTATGTCCTCAACGGTGTTAATGCCAATAGACACGTTGGCGGATTCCAATGCGCGGTATGCGTCGGAAAAAATAACTTCAATTCGGGAATGAAGCGCCTTTGCTTTGTCAATTAAGGCCATCATTTCGCGCATGAGTATATTTCGTTTTTTATCCAAAAGCTCATACCCCTGCTTAGACAGCGCTAAAGTATTCTGCGCCAGCATGAGGTTTCCTTTTGTGGGAAACAATGTAATATCCATCTATCTTCCCTGCCTTTAAAAAGTTTACGCGTTTTTGGGATAATACTTTTCCAAAATCTCGGGGCTGACTCTGTCCAGTTCCTCTTTGGGGAGAAGTCCCAAAAGCTGCCAGCCTAACGAGAGGGTAGCGGAAATGGTTCTGTTTTCGTTCTTGCCCTGGTTTAAAAACTGGTTTTCAAACGCGTTTCCAAATTTTAAATATTCCTTGTCAATGGCGGAAAGCTCATCTTCGCCGATAACCGAAGCAAGAGACCGTACCTCCTGCACCTTGGCATAGGACGCAAACAACTGGTTTGACAAATCCGGGTGGTCCTCTCCGGTAAAGCCTTCTCCAATGCCGTCCTTCATCAGACGGGAAAGCGACGGCAAAATTGCCACCGGCGGATAGATTCCCTTTAGGTTCAGCCCGCGGTCTAAGGCAATCTGCCCCTCTGTGATGTATCCGGTAAGGTCGGGAATGGGGTGGGTAATATCGTCGTTGGGCATGGTTAAAATGGGAATTTGCGTAACCGAACCCTGAGACGTGTTAATAATGCCCGCCCGTTCAAACAGGGAGGCCAAATCGCTGTAAAGATAGCCCGGAAAGCCCTTTCTGGAAGGGATTTCGCCCTTTGAAGACGAAATTTCACGCAAGGCTTCGGCATATGCCGTCATATCGGTTAAAATAACCAAAATGTGCATATTATGCTCAAACGCCAGATATTCCGCCGCGGTAAGCGCCGCACGGGGCGTAATAATCCGCTCTGCCACCGGGTCGTTGGAAAGGTTTAAAAACATAACAACCCTGTCTAACACGCCGCTTTCTTCAAAAGAGCGCTTAAAATAGTCCGCCACGTCGTTTTTCACGCCCATGGCCGCAAATACTACGGCAAATTCCGTGCCGTCCTCCTCCGCCAGCTGCGCCTGGCGCACAATCTGCACCGCCAAATCGTCGTGGGGCAGGCCGTTGCCTGAAAAAATCGGCAGCTTTTGCCCGCGGATTAAGGTGCATAGACAGTCAATAGAAGAAATGCCCGTCTGAATAAAGTTTCTGGGATAGTGCCTTGAAACCGGATTAATGGGCTTTCCGTTTACATCCTCCTGTTTTTCCGGAAACACATCGCCCAGCCCGTCGATGGGTCTGCCGCTTCCGTTAAAGGTTCTGCCTAAAATTTCTTTGGCCAGAGGCATCATCAAAGGTTTTTCCAAAAGCCGTGTTCTGGTATTGGTCAGCGAGAACTGGTCGGTGTTTTCAAACACCTGAACAATCACCGTTTCACCTGTAATTTCAATGATTCTTCCCGTACGGATTTTCCTATTTACCTTTATTTCAACAATTTCTTCAAAGAAGGCGTCTTTTACGCCGTCTAACACCACAAGCGGGCCGCGAATTTCGCTCAGGCCCATATATTCAACTGACATAAAGATGCCTCCCTTATATATTTTCTTTCACGACGCGCCGGCAAATGTCGTCAATTTTCTGCTTATACTCATCGAATTTATAGAGCTCATTGTTGGCAATGTCATATTTCATTCGAATCACGTCCTCAAAAATGTGGGTTTCCGTGAGGCGTGAAAACGGAATTTGTTTCGACACAACCTCTTTCGCCTTATCGTTTAGGTAGAGAACAAGCTCCATCATATCAAACTGTTTCTCTAAAGGCACATAGGTGTCGTCTTTATGAAACGCATTCTGCTGCAAAATGCCCAGACGAATGGTTTTTGCAACCTCTAAAACCAGCTTCTGCTCGTCGTGCAGCACGTCTGAGCCAATGAGCTTTACAATTTCCATCAGCTTGCTTTCGTCCTGCAAAATGGCTGCCAGGCGGCTTCTGTATTCTAAAAACCGTTCGTCTACGTTATCCTCATACCACTGTGATAGGTCGCTTAAATACTCGCTGTAGCTGGTGAGCCAATTAATGGCCGGATAGTGCCGCGCGTAAGCAAGCTGTTTGTCTAAAGCCCAAAAACAGCGCACAAACCGCTTGGTGTTTTGGGTAACCGGCTCGGAAAAGTCGCCGCCCTGGGGCGAAACCGCACCGATAATGGTAACAGATCCTTCGGTTCCATTTAAGTTTTCCACATAGCCCGCCCGCTCGTAAAAACCGGAAAGCCGGGAGGAAAGATACGCCGGGAAGCCCTCCTCTGCCGGCATTTCTTCCAGTCTGCCGGAAATTTCACGCAGGGCTTCTGCCCAGCGGGAGGTAGAGTCTGCCATAATAGCCACGTGGTAACCCATGTCCCGGAAGTATTCCGCAATGGTGATACCCGTGTAGATAGACGCCTCACGGGCCGCAACCGGCATGTTGGAGGTGTTGGCAATTAAAATGGTTCTGTCCATCAACGGTTTTCCAGATTTTGGGTCAATGAGCTTTGAAAAGTCCTGCAGCACCTGGGTCATTTCATTTCCGCGCTCGCCGCAGCCAATGTACACAATCAAGTCCGCGTCGCACCACTTTGCAAGCTGGTGCTGAGTCATGGTTTTTCCTGTTCCAAATCCGCCGGGCACTGCCGCCGTTCCGCCCTTTGCCACCGGAAGCAGCGTGTCGATTACTCTCTGTCCCGTAATTAACGGCTTTGAAATGGGCTTACGTTCCTTAGACGGCCGCGCCGTTCGGATGGGCCACGTTTGGCACATGGTAAGCTCTGTTTGTTTTCCGCCGGCGTCTTCAATTACGGCCAAAACATCACAAACCGCATGTTTTCCGCTCTCCGCCGTTTTGATTATCTTGCCGGTCACGCCGTTCGGCACCATAATTTTGTGGATAATCAGTGTGGTTTCCGGAACCTTTGCAATTATTGTGCCGGCGGACACGTTGTCACCTTTTTGCACACAAATTTCTGTGTCCCACTGCCGCTCCATGTCTACCGCAGAGATGTTTAAACCGCGCTCAATAAACGCGCCGCTTTTCTCTTCCAGCACCTTTAGGGGACGTTCAATTCCGTCAAAAATGTTGCCCACTAAGCCCGGAGCAAGGGTTACGGACATGGGAACTCCGGTTGACACAACCGGCTCGCCCGGGGCGAGACCCGTTGTGGACTCGTAAACCTGAACGATTGTATGTTCTTTGTCAATCCTGATAACCTCTCCGATTAGCCCTTCGTTTCCCACTTTCACCATTTGAAGCATTCCGAAGTCCGGACTTCCGGAAACCTTTACCACAGGACCGTTAATTCCATATATATAGCCTTTCGCTGTTTCCAAATCACTCACACCTTCCTGTTAAAGCGTCAGCCCGCTGGATTTTAAAAACTCCTCCCTGGCCTCACTGAGTCTCATTGCAAAGGATAAGTCAAACACCTTGTTGGTGTTATTTACCAACACACAAATGCCGCCAATCAAATCGTCTGTGTCGGAAACAACGGTTTTCACACCGCAAGCCTCCTCAATCCGGGGCGCAAACTGCGCGTCGGATAACGTGAGGTACACGGTTATGCCGTTTTCCCCGCCTAAATTCTTTGCTTTTTCTGCCGCGTCTAAAAGGTAATTTTCATAGTCCTTTGTCTGTTTCCATGCGGAAATTTTTTGAAGCACGCCTGTAAACACTTCTTTCATAATTTCCTCACGTTTTAAAAGGAGGGCGCTTTTTGACTCGATTTCTGCTTTCGACACCTTTTCGTTTGCAGTTCTTAAAATAACCGACATCTGTTTTTTAATTGTTTTATAAGCTGCCTCCAGGCATTCTGTTTCAAAGATATCGGTTTCGGCGCTAGCCTTTTTTTTCGCCTCTTCTATCAGTGCGTTACACTGGTTTTGCGCATCTTGATACACCGATTCGGAAAACCGCTGGAGTTTTTCCTCGGACGATAACATAAATCCGCCTCCCAACCTTAAATTTGAATTCCCGTCGCTTCCTTTATGTAGGCGGCGATTGCGTTCCCGCTGCCCTCGGCCCCGTGACGGTCCGGGATTTGCACAATGAGCGGAGTGGAGTGCTCCGCCAATATTTCCAATAATTTTTCGCTGAATTCCAAATACAATTTTTTTGTAACCAGCAAAATGCCGATACTGCTGTCTTCTAACACATGTTTCATGGCAGAGAGCACCTCGTCTGCCGTGTGAGCCACAATGCCGTCCACGCCGGCTAGTCTCATGCCGGTTAACGTATCAACATTGTCGCTTAACAGATATAGTTTCATAAACGAACACTCCTTAGAGTCTTGCCAAAATACTGAACGAAACCAACAGGCCGTAAAGCGCAATACCTTCTGCCAGCGCAACGAAAATTAAGGATTTACCCATCAGCTTCGGGTCTTCGCTGATGGCGCCGATGGCCGTAGAAGCTGCGGCGGCAACCGCAATGCCTGCACCCACAGAGGAAAGGCCGGTGGCTAAACCTGCGGCAAGGTAGCCTAAGCCGGCGCCTGTGCCGATACCTGCGGCAGCTGTGCCCTCAGCGAAAACCGTGCCGGAGAACATCATAAACGTAGAAGCGGCAAGCGTTGTGAAAAAAGTTGCAATATTCGTCAGCATACACCGTTTTCCCTTTTTATAAGTCTTTTCTCCCATAAAGTACACGGCGAAAGGAACAAGAATACTGAGCACTAAGATTGCTGTAATAATTTTAATAGCCATTTTAAATTCCTCCATTTTAAATAAAATAATTACTTTTTATTGACTGACAGCGCATAGCTGTCTTTCACACTGACAAACTCCCTGCCGTCGCCGGTGTAGTAACGGGAGAACATTTCATAAAACTCAAGCCTCAGCGCCTGAATTCCAACAATCAAGCCCTCAAGACCCATTACAAGGGCATTGCCCAAAATCATAACAATTGCATATCCCACGCCGGGACCCGCCATGTTTCCAATGATAAACACAACGCTCATCATGCTGGCGTGAGCCATTGCAAAAGCGCCGAGACGGACGTAGGAAATGGTGTTTGTTGCAAAGGAGAGGATAATTTCAAACAACTCGAAAAACGACTCTAACAAAAACTCCCCAACGCTTTCCGGCTTCCAGTTCTTTTTCCCCTCCGAAAGCTTAATAAGCGGCTCCTTTAAGAAAATGATGATAAGCGTCACAGCAATTAATATTTCAGGCACCAGCCCAGCCGATTTTCCCATCAGCATGTTTACCGCCAGCACCAGGACGGAAACATAAAACACCAGTCCCGCAATGCCGTTCTGGCCGAACAGAGCGGCGCCGGGTTCTCCCCGCTTAAAGCTGTTGATAATGCCCAATGTCATGGAAAACAAAATAATAACTACGCCCAGCGCCACTGCGCCGATTAGAATTGTATTAATGTCCTTCATGGGTTCAAGCAATGCAAAACGGGCGGTTACGGGGTTGGCCCGCAAAATTTCTTCGTTGCCGAACAGCGCGCCGTAAATAAATCCAAAAACAGTTGAAACCGCACCGGCGGCTGCCATAATGCCCGCAAGGTCCATTTTTTTCACCTTATACAAAATAAACCCGCCAACGGCTAAAATGAATCCATGCCCCACGTCGCCAAACATAATGCCGAACATTAAAATATAGGTCAGCGCAACAATTTTTGTGGGGTCAATTTCGGTGTACGACGGCAGGCCATACATTTTGATAAATAGTTCAAAGGGCTTAAAAAACCTGCTGTTTTTCAGCTTAATCGGCGGGGTAGAGCGGTTTACAATCTCCGGGTCTTCCTCTACTACCATTACTTTTGGCTCTTTGTCCAGTTTTGCCTCAATGGCCCTTAAGTCCCTTTTCGACACCCAGCCCATGACGTAAAACGATTCCTTTGTATGGGCGGAAAGCCGTTTCACACCCTCTGCCGCGGAATATTTTTTTAAACTTAGATAGACCTTTGCAAGGTCGGGCAAGTGGCCGTCAATCAAAGCGGCTATGTTTTTCTTCTCGTTCTCCTGCTTTCGCCTCAGCGTTTCCAGCTCCTGTTTAAAGTAGGCGAACGCCTCGTCTGGCTTTCCGCTTGCCTCGCCGGTTATCATAATTCTTTCATAATAAAGCGATGAAAAAATTGCGTCGATCTTCTCCTCGCTGGCCGCCGGCATGAAATATACGCCGTAGACATAGGTTTCGTCTGTGCTGCCCTCAATAAAGAACGCGTCAATATCGTTTAAATAGGCCAGCATTTTTTTATAGCTTGCCTTGGGCATTCTGCCAAACCGGAACTTTACGAACCGGAAATCGAACACATCTTCTAAGTTCACGTCCAAATTGAGCAGATGCTCCAGCTGCTGAATGTTTGTTTCGCAGTCTGCAATTCTTTTGTCCATTTCGGCGATTGCACTCTGTTTATCAGAAAGCTCCGACAAAACCGTGTCAATCGTATCGCTGATGGCCTGTTCGGAAAGCGTTGCCCCATCATCATTGCCGTTTGGAATGTCAACCCCCGCGCTGGAAAATATCTCTTCCGTTTTCGCAATATAGTTGTTCCATTCGTTCTCCTCTGAAAATGGATAAATCCCCTTCGTTTTGTTCAAAAGGGTGACGGCGTTTTCCAAATGAATATCGAAGCTTAATATGTGCTCCGACACGACGCGGTCAAACTCCTGAATCGGACCGACCACGCTGATGAGCTTCATTTTCTCAACCGACAAAAGTCTTCCCTCCCTTATCTATTCCACGCCTAAATAGCCGACCACATAACGTTTCATTCGGTCCGGGGGAAGCCCGTATCGGATCCCTTCGGCAATTGACGTAATATTTTTTATCTCCTGTTCTTTAAAGTGCAGATAGGAAACCTCTGTCGTCAGCGTAAACGGATGTTCCATCTGCAGCTTTCTGTGAAGATTATATACAAAATTTTTATACCTGTGTCCTAAAAAAACGTCCTCTGCGCCGCCGCTGAAAAGTCCTCCATAAGGAGTTTTTGCTGCAAGCGCAAGAAAATCTGCCACAGTTTCCGTCTGAACGAATTCAATAATTTCACTTTTTTTCAGCCGGAACTTGTTTGGAATCAAAAAGGCATAGGTCAAATCCTTGTTTGTGCCGAAATATTTTTTCAGTCTGTAAATCCACATCAGGTTCAGCGCGTCAATCTCTGCGCCGACGGCTTGTGCAATCACGTTTTTGTCCGCCTTGTTTGTAAGCTCGTCGGTCAGTTTTCTGATTTGCGTGTAGTAATACATATCCAAGGCCGACTCCACGCTGAAAATGTTTTGATGCTCCTCCATAGTGAGGTGCGGCCGGATTTGCATTTCATAGCGCGAGCCGCTTAAATTCTCCAAAAACTCCCGAACACTTTTTGACTTTGCTAATTTTTCCACATCAATGGAATAGTGCCGGCGGTAAAACGAAGGAACAGAGATGGTAATATCCGGCCGCCCGTTTTCTATCCGTCTTAAAATATTTTTTAAAACTTCCACTTCAGACCGGATAAACACATACGACAAAAACTTTTTGTTGCCCGCATCCTCTAAGCTGTAAATCTTTTCAAAATCCACCGCGAACGCATCGTTTAAGCGTTCCTCCAACTCCTCACGGTGCATGAGCGACTCGTTGCTGCCAGCTAAAACCACGGAATAAACCGTTTGGTTTTTTAAAAATGACGCAACCTCGGAAACGCTGGTTTTGTTCATCAGTTCCTCATAGTCGGCACTTTTAAGCAAACCGCGGTTCAGCACGCTCACCTTCGCCAGCATTGGGCCATATTTCGTCAGGTTTTTCATTTTCAGCAAATTCCTCACCGCCCAGTTACTTTTTCAAAAATGCTTTCGATCCAGAACTCTTTTTTCTCTTCGTAAATTGCATTGATCTTTTCAAGCTCCCTGCGGCTCTGCGCGGTAATTTTATCTCGTTTGGCGCTGGCATGGTCTTCTTCATATGCTTTAATCTTTTCCAGTCTGGCGTTTTGCCGCTTTACAATGTCCTGTTTGATGGTTTCTCTTTCTTTTTTTGCGTCTTCAAAAATAGATTCACACTCTCTTTGGGCGTCTTCCACCATCTCCTGTGCTTTTTTCTCAATGAAAAAGATGCTGTTTAAAACCTTTTGCAAACCGTCCACCTCCTATGGATCATTGCCTTAATTTCTAAAGCTGTGCAGCGGAGCCGGAATTCTTCCGCCCCGTTTAATAAAGTCTGCGCTTTTTTTATCGTTCACAGCCATCACGGGCCCGGTGCCCAAAAGGCCGCCGAACTCCACAATGTCTCCCACCTTTTTGCCGGGAGCCGGAATAATCCGCACTGCGGTTGTTTTGCTGTTCACCATTCCAATTGCCGCCTCGTCTGCAATGATTGCGGAAATTGTTTCGGCGCTTGTTTCGCCGGGAATACAAATCATGTCAAGCCCCACGCTGCAAACGCAGGTCATGGCCTCTAACTTTTCTAAAGACAGGGTTCCTGCTTTGGCCGCCTCAATCATACCTGCGTCTTCACTGACGGGAATAAACGCGCCGGAAAGGCCCCCAACAAAGGAAGAAGCCATAATGCCGCCCTTTTTCACTGCGTCGTTTAAAAGTGCCAAAGCCGCAGTTGTGCCATGGGTGCCGCACTGTTCCAAACCCATTTCCTCTAAAATATATGCTACGCTGTCGCCAACGGCCGGCGTGGGCGCTAAGGACAAATCCACAATGCCAAAGGGAACGCCTAACATGCGTGAGGCCTCCCGGGCTACCAGCTGGCCCATTCTGGTAATTTTAAACGCCGTGCGTTTAATGGTTTCCGCCACAATCTCAAAGTCTGCGCCCTTCACCTTTTCTAACGCACACTTTACCACGCCGGGGCCGCTTACGCCAACATTTATAATATATTCTGCTTCTCCTACACCGTGATATGCGCCGGCCATAAACGGATTGTCCTCTACGCTGTTGCAGAACACAACCAGTTTTGCGCAGCCGAACCCGTCGGTGTCAGTTGTGAACGCAGCGGTTTGTTTTATAATTTTACCCATCAGCGCAACCGCGTCCATGTTAATGCCCGCCTTGGTGGTGCCCACGTTTACGCTGGAGCAAACCAGCTCTGTTTGGGAAAGTGCCTCAGGAATTGCGGAAATTAAGGCCTGCTCGCTTTTCGTCATTCCCTTGTGCACAAGGGCGGAAAACCCGCCGATGAAGTTAACACCGGTGGTCTTTGCCGCCCGGTCTAACGCTTTGGCCAGCTTTACATAATCCGCCGGGTTTTCAGACTGCAGCACCAAAGACACCGGCGTAACGGAAATCCGTTTATTAATAATCGGAATTCCGTAGCGGACGGAAATGTCCTCTGCAACCGCCACCAAATCTTTTGCTGCATTTGTAATTTTTTCATATACTTTTTCGCACACAGCGTCGGCGTCGCTTCCGGCGCAGCTTAAAAGGGAAATTCCCATTGTGACGGTTCTAATATCAAGATGTTCTTCCGAAATCATCTTGATGGTTTCCATAATATCGTTTCTGTCAAGCATTGGTCTCCTCCTTACACCCTGTGCATGGAGGTAAACAAACCTTCATGCTGAATGTTGATGGTAAGGGAAAGCTCCTCGCCGATTTTCTTTAAATCAGCGCTCAGCTCCTTTGCCTGAATACCCGACTCCTGCGTGTCCACGAGCATTATCATAGTGAACAAATCCTGCATAATTGTCTGTGAGATATCAAGGATATTGATACTGCGGTCTGCCAAATAACCGCTCACTTTGGCAATAATTCCTGTGCGGTCTTTTCCTACTACGGTAATAACTGCTTTCATTGTTTACTCCTAACTTCGCTAAAATGCGTAATTTTATTATTTTCTTCCTATGTTAATTAATACATTTTATAATACTACTTTTAAAATTAAAAGTCCAGTTAAATTTCTAACAAAGTATCAAAACCATCTTTTTGTTTTTTATGCACTTTTTACCATCTTTTTCTTTCTTAATTATAACAGTCATTTCTCTTTGCGGCAACAGACAAAGAACCAGCTTTTGTCTGTTTTTTGGTCATTTAGAGCTGTTTGCCTAAATTTAAGGCACCTAATGCCATATGTCTGTTTTTTATGTTGATACATAAATAAAATTTTCTCTTTTAAAATGTTTTAATTTAGTGTATAATGATAGATAAGTGAGCATTTGCAAAATGCAAAGAAAGGATTTGATTTTTATGGCACATTCTGTGAAGCTGTCCGCAATTATTCAAGAATATGGTTTAGATTTAATCTGTACGCCGGAAGGGTATGAAAATGTGGAGATTACCGTTGCCGACGTAAACCGCCCCAGCCTGCAGCTGGCCGGATTTTATGAATATTTTGACCCCAACAGGATTCAGCTCATTGGCAAGGTTGAATATACATATTTGGAATCCCTTTCCTCTGAGGAACGGTTTTCCGCACTGGAAAGTTTAATGAAAGAGCCCATTCCCGTGGTAATTTTAACCCGGAATTTAGAGCCGTTTCCGGAGCTGATTGCCTGCGCGGAGAAATACCGCCGTCCGGTAATGCGCACAAAATCCAGCACATCCCGGTTTATGAGCGCCATCATTCTCTATTTAAACGTGGCCTTGGCCCCAATGACACAGCTCCACGGCGTTTTGGTGGAGGTTTACGGCGAGGGGATTTTGCTTTTGGGAGAAAGCGGCGTTGGAAAATCGGAAACCGCCATGGAGCTGGTGAAAAGGGGACACAGGCTGGTTGCCGACGACGCGGTGGAAATTAAACGGGTGTCGAACAAATCGCTGGTGGGCAGCGCACCAGAAATTATCAGGCATTTTATTGAGCTTCGCGGCATAGGAATTGTGGATGTAAAGCGTATTTTTGGTATGGGTTCTGTAAAAGATACGGAAAACATTGATTTGGTCATTAACCTGGAAAACTGGCAGAACGGCAAAGCCTATGACAGGCTGGGAATTGAAACAGAGCACACCGATATTTTAGGCATAAAAGTGCCGTCGCTTACCATTCCCATTAAGCCCGGCCGGAACCTGGCCATTATCGTGGAGGTTGCCGCCATGAACCAGAGGCAGCGCAAAATGGGCTATAACGCCGCACAGGAATTAAACGACAGGCTTTTAGACCAGATGGGCGTATAAGTTATATAACATAGAAAGGAATTTTTTATGGTCACAGAATCGTTTGTTCAGGAAGTTTTGGCAATTCAGCCGGTAAATGTGGAACGAAACGTTCCTATGTCCCGATATACCACCTTTCAAATCGGCGGTCCGGCGGACCTATTTGTGGAACCGGCGGGGGAGGAAGCATTTTCCCGCCTTGTAAAGCTGTGCAGGAGCAAAAACGTGCCGTTTCTGCTGATTGGCGCAGGCTCCAACCTTTTGGTCAGCGACGCTGGGATTGACGGCGTGGTGTTCCGGCTGTCCGGCGCGTTTGACTATGCCAAGGCTTCCGGCACCGAACTGGAAGCCGGCGCGGCTACATCCTTGGCAAAGCTTGCAAAAACCGCGCAGCGGGCCGCTCTTTCCGGGCTGGAGTTTGCCTCGGGAATTCCGGGCAGCTTAGGCGGCGCTGTCTTTATGAACGCCGGGGCCTATGGCGGGGAAATGAAAGATGTTGTGACTCAGACAAGGTTTTTAGATGAAAACGGCGATATGCAAACCGTTTCCCGCAGCGAGCACGATTTTTCTTACCGGCACAGCGTGTTTTCCGCCGGCGGAAAATTCATTCTGTCTGCCAAAATGAGCCTGTCGCCTAAAAATCCGGACGAGATTTTGGCTTCCATGCGGGATTTAAACGCCCGAAGGAAAGAGAAACAGCCGCTGGAAAAACCCAGCGCCGGCAGCACCTTCAAGCGGCCGGAGGGCTTTTTTGCCGCGAAGCTCATTGAAGACGCGGGACTGAAAGGAGCAGGCGTAGGCGGCGCAGGTGTTTCAGAAAAGCATGCGGGCTTTATTGTGAACAACGGCGGCGCAACCTGTGAAGATGTGGTGCGGCTGATTGCAAAAGTGCAGGAAACTGTGTTTTCAAAGTTTGGTGTGACGCTGGAGCCGGAAGTAAAAGTGATTGGAAGATAGAGAATTCCGTGCGGAATTTTATTTAATTCCGCACGGCTTCCACACAACATCTTGAAGGCGGCCTGCAACTTGCCACAACACCTGGAAAAGCGCAAAAATATCTGGTTTTTTGCAAAAAAACACTTGACTTAAACCTGTGTTTATGGTATAGTATAGGGTGCTTGAAGTGGATAGGTTCTTTTTTTTTTTTGCTCACAAAAAAAAACACCTATAACGGATCAGAATAACAAAAATGCTTAGGAGGCGTTCCATATGAGAACAAGAATTACTCTTGCATGTTCAGAGTGCAAACAGAGAAATTACGACACCATGAAGGAAAAAAAGAATACACCCGACAGACTGGAGCTTAACAAATACTGCAGATTCTGCAAAAAGCACACGCTGCACAGGGAAACAAAATAGGTTTCCGTTTAAACTAATTGTAAGGATGTGAACGATATGGCAGAAGCTACACAGAAAGCAAAAAAGGGCCCCGGCAAAGTTGCAACCTATTTTCGTGAAATGAAGTCTGAATTCAAAAAAATCGTTTGGCCAAGCTTTAAACAAGTTAGAAATAACACCGGCGTTGTAATTACATTCATTATTTTGCTGGGCGTATTTATTTCTTTAATTGACCTCGGGTTCACGTATCTGCTCTCATTTATGAAGTAGACAGCTGTTTTAATAACACATGACGCTGTGAAGAAAAAAGCGCATGGGAAAAGGAGGCAAAAAGAGGCTTTGCTTCTTTTGGACAAATATGGCTGAAGACGCAAAATGGTATGTTATTCATACATTTTCAGGATATGAAAAAAAAGTTCAGACGGATTTGGAAAAAACCATTGAAAACCGCGGCCTACAGGATTTGATTTTAGAGGTGCAGGTTCCGATGGAAGAGGTTGTGGAGCAGAAGGGCAACGAACAAAAGGTTGTGCAAAGAAAGCTCTTGCCCGGCTATGTCATGGTGAAAATGATTATGACAGACGACAGCTGGTATGTAATCCGCAACACACGCGGCGTTACGGGGTTTGTTGGCCCCGGCTCGAAACCCGTTCCTTTAACCGAGGAAGAGGTTCATTCCATGGGAATTGAACGCAGGGTTGTTGAGGTTAATTTCAGCGCAGGCTCGTCTGTCCGCGTTACCGACGGTGCATTTGCCGACTTTGTTGGCGTGGTGGACGAAATTAACACCGAAAAACAAACCGTTCGCGTTATCGTTTCCATGTTCGGCCGCGAAACGCCAGTTGAACTTGACTTTTCACAAATTGAAGTGTTAAACTAATGTTGTTAAAAACGCAGGCGGGCTTCCGCCGGCTTTTATAAAGGCGGTCTGCTTTCGGGCAAATGCCTTTTCGGGCAGTATATTTGCTGCCCTGCGCGGGGTTTTCCGCGTGTGGGAGGACGGGAAATTTAAAAATCCTGTTCGCCATTACCACATTTGTTAAAGAGGAGGTGCACAAAATGGCACAGAAAATCACAGGTTACATCAAGCTGCAGATTCCGGCAGGCAAAGCTACTCCGGCTCCCCCGGTTGGTCCTGCTTTGGGTCAGCACGGTGTAAACATCGTTCAGTTCACGAAGGAGTTTAATGAAAAAACAGCAAAGGACGCAGGATTAATTATCCCTGTTGTTATCACAGTTTATGCTGACAGGTCTTTCACATTCATCACAAAAACTCCCCCGGCGGCTGTACTGTTAAAGAAAGCCGCTAAAATCGACAAGGCTTCGGGTACGCCCAACAAAACAAAGGTTGCTACGGTCAGCAAAGACGCTGTAAAACAGATTGCTGAACAGAAAATGCCTGACTTAAACGCAGCATCCATTGAAGCTGCCATGAGCATGATTGCAGGAACTGCAAGAAGCATGGGCATTACTGTCGAAGACTAATTCGATTTTTAATTAAGTGGGAGAGCGAACATTCGCTTGTTTGACCACAGAAGGAGGAAACAGAATGTTTAGAGGAAAAAATTATAAAGAGAGCGCGAAGCTCATCGAAAAATCAAAGCTCTATGACTCTGACGAAGCTTTGGACCTGGTTGTAAAAGCTTCTAAAGCAAAATTTGACGAAACCGTTGAGGTTCACGTTCGTTTGGGCGTTGACTCAAGACACGCAGACCAGCAGGTTCGCGGCGCCATTGTTTTGCCTCACGGCACAGGTAAGGTTGCCCGTGTTTTGGTGTTTGCCAAAGGTGAGAAAGCTGACGAGGCACAGGCCGCAGGCGCAGACTTTGTAGGCGCTGAGGAACTGATTCCCAGAATTCAGAACGAGAACTGGTTTGATTACGACGTTGTTGTTGCAACACCCGATATGATGGGCGTTGTAGGCCGTTTAGGTAAGGTTTTGGGCCCGAAAGGCTTAATGCCCAGCCCGAAAGCCGGCACGGTTACAATGGACGTTACAAAGGCCGTTAACGAGATTAAATCCGGTAAAGTGGAATACCGTTTGGACAAAACCAACATCATCCACTGCCCGGTGGGTAAGGTTTCGTTTGGCAAAGAAAAGCTTTGCGAAAACTTTAACGCTCTTCTTTCTGCCATCATTAAGGCAAAGCCGGCGGCAGCAAAGGGCCAGTATATTAAAAGCTGTGTCGTAGCTTCTACCATGGGCCCCGGCGTTAAAATTAACCAGACAAAACTGTCTGACTAATTTTGCTTGACACAGAAACAAATTTCTGGTATACTTGATTTAGTAAAATATTTTCCGCAGACAGCAGGCGCCGTTATCGGCTTAAATTTGCCCGCCGAGGAAACGCTTTAAAGGTGATTTAGGGCTTTTCTTCGTTTGCGGAGAAAAGCCTTTTATTTTTTATTACACAGTGAGGTGAAAAATCATGCCAAGTGAAAAAGTTTTACAGCAGAAACAGCAAATGGTTGCTGACCTTTCTGAAAAGCTGAAAACAGCGGCTGCCGGCGTTTTTGTCGACTACTGCGGTTTAACGGTTGAGGAAGACACACAGCTTAGAAACAAGCTGCGTGAAGCAAACATTGAATATGCGGTTGTGAAAAACACCCTGACAAAACGTGCGGCAAACGACGCGGGCTTTAACGAATTCGACGAAATTTTAAACGGCCCCACGGCTTTGGCCCTCAGTTTTGAAGATGTTGTCGCTCCGGCGCGCGTTTTAGCTGAATTTGCAAAAGATAACGAAGTGTTTGAAATTAAAGCCGGCTTTATGGAAGGCAGGGCAATGTCGTTAGAAGAGATTGACGCATTGAGCAAAATCCCCTCGAAAGACACGCTTTATGCTATGCTGGCAGGTGGCTTGAACGCAACAATCGCAGGCCTTGCAAGGGCAATCGACGCTGTTCGTGAACAGAAAGAAACAGCTTAAACGAAAAAACAATTTAACGTATTTTTACGAATTTAAATTAGGAGGAAAATTAAAATGAGCGAAAAGATTACTGCTATGATTGAAGAAATTAAGGCGCTTTCCGTTCTGGAATTATCAGAACTGGTGAAAGCAATTGAAGAGGAATTCGGCGTTAGCGCGGCTGCTCCTGTAGCTGTTGCCGGTGCAGCTGCTCCCGGAGCTGCTGCTGCAGAAGAAAAATCTGAATTCGACGTTGAGCTGACAGAAGTTGGCGGCGAAAAGGTTAAGGTTATTAAGGTTGTTCGTGAAGTTACCGGCCTTGGCTTAAAAGAAGCAAAAGAAATGGTTGACGGCGCTCCGAAAGTAATTAAGGAAGCTGCAAGTAAAGAAACAGCTGACGAAATCAAAGCAAAACTTGAAGAAGTTGGCGCAAAAGTTACATTGAAATAATTTTATTACATCTAAAAACCGTGCGGCAGCAAAAAGCCGCACGGTTTATTTTTGCCTGTCTTTTCTGTATCTGCCGGGTGTCGTTCCCATGTGCCGTTTAAAAAATGTAATTAGATGACTCGCATCATAAAGTCCCGTTTTTTCTGCAATTTGCGCAAGGGGCATGTCAGACCACCGAAGCAATGTACAGATTTCATTCATCCTGATATTGTTGATATATTCCATCATGCCACAGCCCAATTCCCTATTCGAAATCCGCTCAATCTGGCTTTTGGAATAATTTAAAAGCCGGCAAATGTCCGTCACCGTTAAACGAAATGGGTCACGCTCCTGCAAAATTTTTGTAACTTTTTCTGAAAATGACTCTTTCTTTTGGTTTAATACTGCCTCCATGGTATCAATTACAATCCGTTCTGCAAAATTTAATAAATTTAGCAAATTCAGCGGCATGGGATTCCGCATTTTCTCTTCAAGAGATGAAAAACGTTCCGTTACAGACCGAACCGGCGTAACGGTAAACTGATTTTCAAATGCTCCCCTGGCAAGAACGGCAAGTTCTTCTTGCTTATGTTCCAGCGTCAAATCAATTCCGAATTGTCTGTATCCGCCGTTTGACTGAAGCTTGTGAATAAGCCCCGGAGGCACTACAAAAACCTGGTTTTGGTGTATGTTTGCCGTTTCATTTTTACAGATTACCCGAACCTCCCCTGACAGCACCAAATTAACATGGTAAAATGTTTCATGCTGGTGAAAGTCCATCTCATAGTGCGGCTTGCGCTCAAATAAATGGAACATCCGAAAAGGCGTTGGCAGCTCTCTTTCAAGCATTACATCTACATTTTTTGTTTTTTCCATACTGCATCTCCTTCTATGGGTCTATTATACAATTTTATGATACTGCTGTCAATTGTACTTTTTCGTATTTTAAAGTATAATTGACCTTAAGGAGTGATATTACATGAATTATGAAAAAAACGACTATTTTAAGATTTTAAAAACCTGGTGTGACACTCTTATAAAATTACAAATGAAAGAGCCGCAATCCCCTGCCATTTACGGCGGTATTTTTTGTCCTGCCTGCGGCAGAATTCACGGAAGAATTAACGATTGCATGTACCCTCTTATTTATCTATATAAAAAAACAGGGGATAAAAAATATTACGAAGCGGCAAAGGACGTGTATTGCTGGACAAAACACAACACCCACAGACCGGGAGGCTTCTTTTTAAACGACCCCAATTGTCTTTGGTTTGCAACCACCGTCTTTTTTAACATACAGCTGGGCGAGCTTCTTTATCATTGTAAGGATGTAATTTGCCCTATCGAATGGGAGGAATGGAATGCATCATATTGTGAAACCTTAGATTTTATTTATAAAAATTTTAACGAAAATCTAAGCTGCAACATCAATTACCGGATTGCGGCTGCCGCCGCAATGGCTGTTGCATGGGCAGTGAAAGGTGAGGAAAAATATAAACAAAGGGCACGCGAGCTGGCGCTTTATGCCATAAACCATATTGGGGAGGACGGTTTAATTTTCGGCGAAACCCAGGGGCTTGATTCTTACGGCATCACTCCGCGGGGCTGCCGGGGTGTGGACTTAGGCTACAATGTGGAGGAATCGCTGCCAAACCTTGCGGTATATTTAAAATATATTGGTGAAGACCGAACTGTGGAGCAAGCCTTACTTCGCTCCATGGACGCGCATCTGTCCTTTATGCTGCCAGACGGCGCATGGGACAACAGCTGGGGATCACGCAGCGCCAAATGGACCTATTACGGCAGCAGAACCTCTGATGGCTGTCAGGGCGCCTAC
This sequence comes from Congzhengia minquanensis, assembly GCF_014384785.1. Classification (NCBI taxonomy): domain Bacteria; kingdom Bacillati; phylum Bacillota; class Clostridia; order Eubacteriales; family Oscillospiraceae; genus Congzhengia; species Congzhengia minquanensis. Next base: position 59,040 of record NZ_JACRSU010000004.1, on the reverse strand, counting down.
GCTTATTTGTCAGACCGCAATGCGCTGTATGCAGAAGCTGCACACAGAAACTTTTTACTTTATAAAAAAAGTACCCATAATGGCCTGCTGACCGGCGGGCCACACTATGCAGACGCGCGGCTTCCGACGTGCATTCACCACACCTTCTGCCATGCCAAGTCGCTGATTCCGCTGATTGAATCAAAAATGAAGCGGGATAAAGACCTACTGCTGCCCAGAGAAACCAGCAAGGGGATGAAAACGTTTTCTTCTGTGAATGTAACGCTGGCCGCGAAAGGCCATTTTAAAGCGTCCTTTTCCTGTTATGATTTTAATGCATTAAATGCATCAACAACACCCACAGGAGGCGCCCTGACCATGCTTTGGAATGATAAGGCAGGCGTAATTTTAGCGGCCAGTATAAACGAATATGATTTGGTTGAGAACTTGAATATGCAAGTCCCGCCATATTTTAACGATATTTGTCAAACTCCGAGATTAGAACTGAAGCGCGGAAAAGAAGTGTTTAGAAACACCCTGGACACCACTGCAAATATTACAGCGTTAGAGGATAAAACTACCCTGGTTTACAACGCGCAAGGCGTTTTAAAAAATTTTCTTCTGCGCGGAACGGAACGGTTTCAGATTACATATAAGCTTGGCGACAGTATATTTGAAATTTGTGCGGCAACCACAGCAGAGGACGCGGTTTATATTCTTCCGCTGATTGCAAGAAATACCGAAGCTTTAACGGTATGCGGCCCTGCAGCACAGTTAAAACGCGAAAATGCCGTTATTACCATTACATGTTCTCAGCCTATCACACACGACACCTCCATTGGCAAGCGGATTTTCCACCCCTGCGGCGGCTTTTTGTCCGCACATTTACGTGTTCCTATTCCTAAAAATCAGCAGGTCACACTTAAAATTAAGGTGCAATAAAAAAAAGCGGCATAGAAAAATCTATGCCGCTTTTTTTTATGTTCAGCCCTTTTCTAAATATGCCACTGTTTTTTCATCCAGCTTTGCATTCATTGCCGTTAACGTGTCTTTCATTTGCTCCTGTGTTCTGCAGGAAAACACAGCCGATATGGGCAGGGGATTGCAGGTAAGAAAGCTCAGCGCCACCGCAGACGGCGACAGACCCGTTTGTGCTGCCACTTCTTTTACCCGCTCAAACCGCTTTAAGTTTTCCTCTGTTAAAAACCGTTCTATTGCTTTGCTTTTTAAATCCTCCCCAGCAGCAAGCTTTGCAAAAAAGCCCTTTGCCTGGGAAGAAAACGCCATAACCGGAAGCTTCATTTCCATATAGGCATTGAATTCTGCATCGGTCATGCACACTAAGGTATCGTCTCCCAATCGCTCCGGCGTGGTTTCTGCCAGGGAATAGTTTATCTGGCTCACACAGATGCGCGCCTTGCTGTGCTGCTTTGCATATTCATTTGCCTCTTTTATTCTGTCCGTTCTCCAGTTCGACACGCCGCACACCTTTGCCAACCCTGTTTTCACAAGTTCGTCTAAGGTGTCTACAATTTCGCCCACGGGCATTTCGCGGCAGTCCCGGTGAAGCAGATACACATCGGTGTAATCTGTGCCCAGCGCCGCCAGGCTGGCCTTTATGTCAGAAAAGATATTTTCCCTGTCCAGCCGGGGCTTATGCATATCCCCTGCCGGTGGATGCCCTCCCTTTGTTGTGAGAACAATTTTATCGCGGTTTTTCCGGGTTTTAAACCATCTGCCAATGGCCTCCTCGGTCTGACCGCCGCTGTAAACCCTTGCCGTGTCAACACTGCTTCCGCCGGCCTCGGTGTACATGTCGAGAAACATTAAATATTTATCCATATTCTCCTCGTCGCCATAAGTGTTCGGGCCGAACGTCAGCCTCTGCATGGCGACCTCATTGATTCCGTTAAAAAGCTTTATCATGTAACCCACTTCCTTTCCTGTTTATTATATCAAAGGGAGATTTTGGTGTCAATAAAATTGAAAAGCTTAGCCTCTTTTTTGCGAAAAACATTGATTTTTATAACAAAAAAATATATAATTGAAGAATGAATGAATTGATGGAGGAATGGAATTGAAAAAGCTCATTGCAATATTCCTGTTTGTTTTGATTATGCTGTCTTTTCCTGCAGGCGTATTTTCTGAAAACGAACAGCCGTGGGAAGCGGAATATACAAGAATTATCAGCCAAATTCCGACCAAAAGCCAAACAAAATATATTTTGGCCGACTTAGATTATGACGGCACGCCGGAGCTCATAGCCGGAGATAAAGCAATTGTTTCGGCCTATACGTTTCAAAACAATTCCGTGATAAAAATCACAGATAACAAAGATATTCCGATTCAATATTTTGAAAACCTGAAAACAGCACAGAACAGCCTGACAAACCTGACGGAGTTTATGGGCCAGATTGCAGACGGTTCGGACATTGTAACCTATAAAATGAGCTTTTCAGATGGGCTGCCCCACGTGGAGGTTGTGGCGATTGAGCACAGCGACCGCACCGGCACCTTTAAAGGCAGCGGTGAAACTCCCCAAAGCGTGCCGGACTGCACCAGCCTGGTGGCCGAATATCTGGCTGGATTTACATTAAAACCTTTTACGCTCTGTGTATTATCAGCCAAGGAAATTGACGCCGCCGGGTCTAAAATTGAAGCCATCGAAAGCTTTTTGAAGCGGTATCGTTTTTTAAGTGCCCTTTCCGACGACACGTCGGACTTTTCAAAACAGCAGCGGGAAGCAATAAAAAAAGCAGTTGGAGACGGCCTGTTTGCAAGCTTTGACAAAATTTCGCGGCTGAGCGGCACAGACGTGTTTGTTCAGTTTTATGTAAACGACGCCGCGCAGGCATCTTTTGTCTTTCCCTATGCAAAACAATATGCTGTGGTAACCAACGCTGACAGCACCTCCGGTGGACCGGGCGCCGCCGTGATTTACGGCCACGAGAGCGAGCTTGACATTTCGTATCTTTCTGGTCTGAAAACCCAGGAAAACGAGGCCTCAAACGTTTATATTGATTATACGAAAACCATGTCGTTCCGCGGAATTGACGATTATGTTAACTATTTATCTGCAGTTTTGTCCTCCTCCGGAAAAAACGCCAACGAAAACGGGAAAAAGGCCATTTCAGAATATATGGAGCATGCGGTAAACAGAAGCTCGCGGACGGAAATCAGAGCAAAAAACAACACGGTGACAGTAAATGACTATGGGGTATCGTTTATTGCGGAAAACGCGGCGGACTGTATGGAGCGGCTGTTAAAGCTGTGCGATTCCCAGGGGTTTTCCCAAATCAGGAAAGCACGCACCATTCCGGAGCTGGTTTGCGCTGATATTGACCTGTCACAGCCTGTCAGAATTGAATATGAAAAGGGCGTTGCCCAAAAGCTTGCCGGCGTATCTGGAATTCGGCTGATGCTCAGCGACAACCTGGGCATTTACATCACCGCGTCTGACCTGGCAAATTTAGAAGCCTCTTTTGATTTGTTCTGCATTGAATTTAAGAAAAACGGCGATGTTTTTTCTGTTGTGTTTACAGACAAAAACAACCAGACCATTGACTATATTAACGCGCCTGTGTGGTTTATCGTTCCTGCTCAAAGCGAATATTCCACCGTTATGGCCAGCTTTAAAGGCGGCACGGACAACTGGGGCGGGCAGTTCGACCCCAAGAACAAAACCATTGAATTTTCAACCAACTATTCCGGCGACTATGACATTGTGGAAAACGACATCACCATGAATGACATTGGCGGCGTGCCCTCCGGCACAAAGGAGGCCATTCGCTTTATGGTATCGAAAGGGATTTTTACTCTGGACAAGCACAACAATTTTAAACCGGAGGCTACCCTAAGCCGCTATGATTTTACGGCCGCTTTGGTAAAGATGTTTTATGCTACCAACGTGGATGCAAAGTCGGCGTTTTCCGATGTGCCGGAAAACAGCGAATTTTACCGCTATGTTGCCTCCGCTGAGGAACAAAACATTGCGGCGGGCTATGCGGACGGAACATTCCGCGGCAGCGAGCCGGTCTCTAAAGAACAGGTGGTTACCTTTTGCGGCAGAACGCTGACAGAAAAAAAAGGATATGCATATCCTGAAAACGACGATGCATATTTAAATTTTACCGACGCAGACCAAATTTCCCAGTGGGCGCGGCCGGACATTGCCGTTGCAGCCCAGTGCGGCCTGGTGAACAATGTGGGGGCCTTTTCTCCCTCCGGCGCGGTTACGCGGGCAGAGGGAGCGGAAATTCTTTATAAAACGTTTATGCTGCTTTACGATGTTTCACCTGTTACCACTGTGTCGTCCCTGCAATCCGGTGCGGACAGCGCTGTTTCGAACGCGCAGGAAACCTTTGACTTTGAATTTCGGGCGGCGCTTTGCATTTTAATTACCATTGTGCTGTTGTTCCTCTCTTATGTTCTTGTGAAAATCAGCAAGCGGAAAAAGGCGAAAAAGAAATAAAAAATGACAAAACGGCTGCTGTGCGAATGCACAGCAGCCGTTTTATATTCTACAGATTTTTATTTATCTTTTGGGTTTACAATGTCACGCCAGTCTAAATCGCCGCGCTCTAATCCCCGCACCAAAACCTCGGCCGTGGCAACATTGGTGGCTAACGGCACATTGTGCACGTCGCAAAGCCTTAATAGGGCCGAAACGTCTGGCTCGTGAGGCTGTGCCGTTAAAGGGTCGCGGAAAAACAGCACCAAATCGATTTCATTATAGGCAATTCTTGCTCCAATCTGCTGGTCGCCGCCCTGGGGGCCCGACAAAAATCTGTGAACGGAAAGGCCCGTTGCGTCTGACACCAACCCGCCGGTTGTTCCTGTGGCACACAGCATGTGCTTGGCAAGAATTCCTTTATATGCAATGCAGAACTGCACCATCAATTCCTTTTTCTTATCATGCGCGATCAACGCAATATTCATTCCATACCCTCCTGTCTGCAATTTTTAAATAAATGAATCATTTCGTGGTTATTTTACCATAAAGCAAAAATATTTGCTTGCAAGGACATTCTTGCAAAGCCGTCAATATGCACTTCTGCGCTTAGCGCAAATCGGCGGAGCCGAAGTCTTGCATAGCAAGGATTATCTGTGCATATTATACCATAGATAAGGTATGAAGTCCACAGCAAATTTCGTTTTTTTTGTATATTTCATATAAAGTTCACAATTATTTAACTTCTTTTTTATGTATATTGTTCAATTTTTATAGCATTTCCGGCAATATAGGCAATTTCCGGTACATTAGAAAACAACCGCTTAATTGCACTTTGCTTCACTTTAACCGACAAATCGCAGATTAAAAGCCGCTCGGGCATAAGCTTCATTGCAACCACAGCGGCGTCTTTTCTGCCGCCGGCACCGGCATGCACGCTGCCATATAAAGAGCCTAAAATAAACACATTTCCGCCGGCAATCACCTTCGCACCAGCCTCCACATCACCGATGACAACCAAGTTGTTGTCATATTCCACCGTTTCGCCGGCTTTCACCGTCTTTCTGCAAAACTTTGTAATGCCTTCATCCGTACCCAATTCGTCTAAGGGAGAATGCTTTTTGGGAATCATTTTCGGTTCTGTTTCAATGAACGTAACATCTGTTTCGCACAGGGCCTCGCGCACCGCGGGCTGAAGCAGATAAACCTCAGCTTCGGTAAGGGAGTTGCTGGTTAGAAAGACCTCCAGCGCAATGTCTTTAAAAAACTCTTTCGAGGCAGAAAGCTTTTCTATCAGCTCTGCGCGGCCTGTTTCAAAATCTGTATCGTCTACCGAAACGGAAATTCCTTTCGGGCTTCCTTTTAAAATAATCATTTGCAGCATGTCCTTTCTGTTTCACGTTAAAAATTTATGTTACGGAAGAAGCGTATATGGTTTTTCTTCTGTTGGTTTTTTATCGTCAGTTTTCGGTTTTTCAAAGTAGCTTTCCAATACTTCCCGGGCGACCCTTGCCGCCTTGGTTCCCGAATCGCCGTTTTCCAGCACCACACTGACGGCAATCTGGGGATTTTCCGCAGGGGCATAGCCGACAAACAGGCCGTTTGTGCCGCCGGGTACCTGGGCCGATCCTGTTTTGCCCGCAACAGACACGGGAAGGCCTGCAAACACGGAATAGGCCGTTCCCCCCGGTTCCGTTACCTTTAGCATTCCGTCCTTCACTGCGGTCAGCGCCTCTTTCGACGCACCTGCCATCTGGTTAATTTGGGGCTGCGCCGATTTTAAAATGGTTTCATCTGTTTCTGATTTCACAGCCTTTAAAAGCTTTGTTTTATAGTTTGTTCCCCCGTTGGCCAACGTGGCTGTGTAGTTTGCCAATGCTAAGGGAGAAAACAAGTTGTCCGACTGACCGATAGCGGCCTGAAGCACGTCCCCCGGATACCATTTCCCGCCGTTTTGCTCCCTGTTTTCCGGCGTTGCGATTTTTCCCTTTGCCTCTTCGCCGGAAAGCTCAACGCCGGTGAGACTGCCTAACCCAAACTTTTCAGCCGTTTCGGCAATTTTTTCAATTCCTGTGCGTCTTCCAACCTCATAGAAGAAATAGTTGCAGGACACGCCAATGGCCTCAGAAACGTTGATTGTGCCATGAGTTATGCCCTTTGTTCTGAAAATATTGCACTTAAATGTGCGGTCAAGATATTTATATTCGCCCTTGGTTTCCATTATTTCGTCCGGTTTCAGCACGCCGCTGTCGATTGCTGCAATGGTGGTGATGGGCTTAAACGTTGAGCCCGGCTCATAAAGCCCGGAGAGAGCGCGGTTAAACATAGGCTTTGATGGATCCTCCGCCATTTCATTATATTTTTCGCTGAATTCTGTAATATCATAGGTGGGATAAGACGCGGTGGCTAAAATTTCGCCGGAGTTTACGTCTACCGCCACCACCGACCCGCCGTTTTTTGAAGAAGCGGAGGATTTTGTCTCTTCCACCGTTTTCTTAAGTGTTTGTTCTGCGGCCAGCTGCAAATCCAAATCCAACGTTAAAATTACGGTATTTCCCGGTATGGGGTCTACCGATTCGATAAAGTTCGTCGACTCACCGTCAATTTTCCGCTCAATGCTGCTCACGCCGTCTGTGCCGCGCAGATATTGTTCAAAGGCCTTTTCAGCGCCCTGTTTTCCGATATAATCATTCCTGCCGTAGCCGCTGTTTTTCAGCTGGTCATACTCCGTACTGCTGATTTTGCCCACCCTGCCTAAAATGTGGGTGGCGGTTTGGGGGTAGAGATATTCCCGCACAGGCCGCTCATGCACGGCAACGCTGGGAAACAGGTCGGCGTGCTCTTTAATTTTTGTCACTGTTTCCATGTCGGCGTCTTCTAAAATGGTATAGGGCGCAGACACGGAAAACCCGTTTTTCTCCATTCCAAACCTTACGCCTGCAATTAGCCGTTTTTCTTTGTTTGAATAATTTTCGTCAATTTTATATTTTTCGCACAGCGCGTTCATTACGTCCGCTGCCGTGCTGTTTTCATCAAATCCATTTTCCGTTTTAAACTTTTTTTCCTGCTCGGCCTTATTTTTTTCTTCCTTGGGATATTGAAACCGGAAAGGAGAATCAAAAGAAATGGGCAGACTATCTTCATATTCCGCCGTGCTGCCCTTTTCTGTGAGAATTTTCAGCACATTTAAGATAGATGCATGTCGTTCCTGGGTTGTTTCGTTTACTTTTTCCAGCACAACAAAATATCCGGTGCGGTTGGTCACAAAGGGCCTGCCGTAACGGTCAGTAATCTCACCCCGCGGGGCAATTACCGGCACGGATAGAGACAGTCTTGCGTCCGACACGCTGCGATATTGCTTCCCACTTTTTAATTGCAGGGAAAACAATCTTGTAAAAATCATCACAAAAAACACCGCGGCAAAGACATACAGCACAAAATAGCGCCTGCGCGTGCTTTTTTTTAAGTTTCTATTCACGGCAAACACTCCTCCTCGAATCTTTGCTTACCGAGCATTTACACACAAACGGATATAGAATCGGTGTAACAATGCAATTATACAGCGCCTCGGGAATGATTTTATGGGTAAATGCAAAGCCAATCCGCGTTTCCCCCCACAAAAGAAAGTTCAGCCCAAATGTCGCCGCGCCATAGACAACAGACGCTGCAAGAACCCCCGCCGTTAACACCTTTAAGGACTTGTTGTAAAGACAGTCATGCAATGTAACGCACCCCAGCGATATGTATAGGTACAAAAGTGCGTCAAGCCCCTGAGGCCTTCCATTCAGCATATCCAGCAAAAATCCGCAGGCCGCGCTGAGCACAACGGCTGGCAGACCTCCTTTTTTTATACTGTAACACATGCAAAACACAAAAACAAGTCCCGGAACTACATGAAACACCGCGGCGGCATGGACAATGGTGGTTTGAACGACGATTAAAAACAAAACGAAAACGACGGCGAGCAGATATTGCACCGCGCTGCCCATAAAATCTGTTTTCGGTTGAAACCTGTTTAAAACCCTCATTTTTTGTGCCTCTCCCTGCTTTACTGTTTCGATTTAATTACCATTACCTCACGGATCCGCTCAAAATCCACTTCTGTATCTACAACCGCATAGTTGGTGTTTTTGGCGCTGTCCGTTAAAATTTCGCTGACGGTTCCAATTAATAACCCTTTCGGATAAACGCCCCCAATGCCTGAGGTTTCTATGGAGTCGCCGGCAACCAGCCCGGCGCTGTCGGCAATGAACGAAAGCTTTAGCTTGCCTTTGTCCTTTAGGCCCAAATCCCCTTCTGCAATGGCAATGTCCTGCGTTCTTGTCACTAAGGCGCCCACAGAGCTTTCCGGCTCGATAATGGAAGTAATTTCCGCCCAGTTGTCGCCCACCTCTGTCACCTTGCCCACCAGCGCCCGGCGCAGCACCGCCACGTCGTCTTTTTGAATGCCGCTGCTTGTGCCCTTATCCACCTTAAAGGTACCAAACCAGTTTCCTGCGTCTTTGGCAATGACCTCACAGCCCACCATATCATATTCCGTGCTGGTTTCCTTAAAATTCAAAAGTTCCCGCAGCCGCTCGTTTTCCTGTTTTAACGACTCAATCGACCGGGTTTCCTGTTTTAACACATCTATTTCTGTTTTTAACCGTTCGTTTTCTTCCCTGTAGGTATAAACATTTGAAAGCGCTTCAAAAAAACCGCCGACGCTTCTGCCCGCTTTGGAGAACACGCTTTGCACCGGGCTGAAAATAAACTGCGCGGCGCTGCTTAGCGGATTGGCCCTCCCCGCGCTGGTCAGCGAATAGGACACGCCCATAAATACGAATATCAGCGCCGTCAGAACCAAAACAACAATCAACCGTTTTTTTTCACGCTTTTTCATTCCTTCTGTCATCCCCTTTATTTGCGGCCGAACAGCCCCCTTTTTTGTTTGCGGGCGCCGTTTTGACTTCTGTCAGCAAGAACAGATAAGGCCATTCCCGCCCCAACGGCCACACAGTCTTCTGCATTTTCTGACACGGTAACATCAATGCCCGTCTTTTCCTGAATCAGCAAATCCAGGCCGGGCAGCTTTGCGCCGCCGCCCGTCAGCACAATGCCGCGGCTGACAATGTCTGCGGCAAGCTCCGGCGGCGTATTTTCCAGCGTGTCCCGCACCGCGCCGATCACCTTGCTGATGGTCCCCGCAATGGCACCCCGCACCTCGGACGAGGTAATGGTGAGGAGCCTCGGCAGGCCGGAAGCCAAATCGCGCCCCATTACGGATATGCTCTTTTCCTCACAGGAGGGATGGGCAGTTCCGATGCTGATTTTAATATCTTCCGCCGTCCGCTCCCCAATCATAAGATTATATATATTTTTTACATACTCTGCAATATCTGCATCCATTTTGTCGCCTGCATAGCGGATGGAGGTGCTGGCCACAATTCCTCCGAACGACACCACCGCCACCTCGCAGGTGCCGCCGCCAATGTCCACCACCATGCTGCCGGTGGCCTCGCTCACGGGAAGCTCCGCCCCCAGTGCCGCCGCCATTGGTTCTTCAATCACATAGGCGTTTTTGCCGCCGGAGCGCATTACCGCCTCTAACACCGCCCGGCGCTCAACCTCCGTCACGCCAAAAGGCACGCAGATGGTGACATGGGGGCGCATTACGCCGCCGGGGCAGGAGCGTTCGATAAATGCTTTTAACATGGCCTGCGTCACATCAAAATCTGCAATTACGCCGCCTTTCATGGGACGGATAACCATCACCTCATCCGGCGTTCTGCCAATCATGTTTTTGGCTTCCCTGCCAACGGCCAAAACCCTGCCGCTTTCGCTTTCTACCGCCACAACCGACGGCTCTTTCAGCACAATTCCCTTCCCCTTGCAGTAAACCAGCGTATTTGCTGTTCCCAGATCCACACCAATATATTTTGTCAACGAAAATTCCTCCCTCATAATTTATGTAAGGTTTTGCTGCTGAGGGATTTCAATTTGTATTAAGCCATACAGTCTATGTCAAACTCCGCTTTTAAAACCTGGGCCAGTTTGCAAACAGGCAGCCCCACTACGTTAAAATAGTCGCCGTCTAATTTGTCCACAAACAGAGCGCCCCTGCCCTGAATGCCATAGGCGCCGGCCTTGTCCATTGGTTCGCCTGTTTTCACATAGGCGTCGATTTGTTCTTTTGTTAACGCAATAAAATGCACCTTTGTCTCCACATAAAAGGACTCGCTTTTGGCGTTTTTTGTGTTCATAACCGTAACGCCGGTTAAAACGCTGTGCCATTTCCCCGCCAGGGCGGATAAAATAGCCTTTGCATCTTCTTCATCGCTTGGTTTTGTTAAAATGGTTCCTTCTGACACCACAATGGTGTCCGCCCCGATGATAACAGCCTCTTTGCCCTCACTTTTCACAATTGAGGCAACAGAAGACGCTTTTAACAAAGAGAGCTGTTCCACAACAAAAAAGGGCGGCAGCCCTTCCTCTATGGTTTCGTCCGCGCAGCTTGTCCGCACGGAAAAGGTAAGTCCCATTGCGCCTAACAGCTCTTTTCTTCTGGGCGACCCCGACGCAAGTATTATTTCCATATATTGTTGTCTCCATTCTTGCTTTTAAAATTCTTTTCCATGCAGAGGGGTATAATTCGGTTTGCCGCATATCCGGTGAGGCTTCCGGCAACAGCCGAAACCAGTAAAAGCGCCGGAAAATAGCGGAACACCCCAAGGCTTTCCAGCACGGCGGCGCAAACGGCAAGCTGTCCCAAATTAAAAAACGCAGCGCCAATGATGGATAGTCCGATTTCGGAAACTTTGTCCCTTAACATCATTTTTGCCGCTGCCATGGACAAAACAGACAAAACCGTTCCTGCACAGCCGTAAAAAAAGGCAAAAAATCCGCTGTATAACACAGAGGACAAAAAGCACCGTAGAACGCCAAAGGCAAGCGCCGGCTTTGCACCCATCAGGCAAAACACCACCATGGTAACAATGTTTGCCAGGCCGATTTTGCCGCCAGGCACTACCAAAAACGCAGGAATCAGGTTTTCAAAATATCCCAAAACCAACGCCAAGGCGCAGAACAGGGCAAAAACCGCCGTTCTTTTAGTATGCAACGCCGTCCACCTCCCCGCTTCCTTCGATTTTCACAATCAGCCTGTGGGGCAGGCAGACAATCATTTCTCCGGATTTTTGGATTTCGCCGATACACTGTCTGTCTTTGCAGTCCGAATCTATTACCCTTGCACCCTTTTTAGAAACTTCTATTTTATTATAGCCGAATTCCGTTTGAATTTCAAGTGTTTTAGGCTGGCTTAAAGCGTCTTGCTGATACCGGGCATATTCTTTCCCGCCAAGTTCAATTACAATGGTTTCACGGCCTGTTTTCGCAAAAATTACATTTGAAAACAGCAGAAGAAAAACCGCCGATAAAAGCACGCTCCAAAAAATAAGTTTGTCCGTTTTCGTCATGGCTTATTCAACTCCGCGGTAAAAATGTCCCCTTGTGATTTTATCAAACACACTCCGGGGCGCTTTTCCCATTAACCCCGCCTGATACGCTGAAAGCACTTTTTTTACCTCGTCCCCGGTTTCCGTCGTGAACACCAGCCGAATTGCCCCGGCGTTCAGCGAGACAATATCGTCTAATTTGTCCGCCATGTAAAGAGGCACGCTGTTTAACATCACGTTGCGGCACCCCTCGCACAAAACCGGAAACCGCTCGCCCTTTCTGTCGCACAGCTCAAAAAATCCTTCTCCCTTTGTGCACCGGTATGCACTTTTGATGACGCAGTTTTCCAGAAGCATAACCGAAAGCCTGCCATATGCTATGACCTCTGCCGGCACTGCGCAATGATCTGTGATTTGCTTCATTTCCTTCAGGTTCAGCTCCGGCGATAGCGTTACCCGTTTCATTCCGATGGAAGATAATATTTTCATTGTTTCGCTGTTTGTTACGTTTAGCCGTTCCCCGCCGCACATAATTTTTTCTTTGGCGGCCTCTATCTGGCCAATGTTCTGCACCATAACCCGGGCCGCACTTTCTAAATGCAGTGTTTCGCCCTCTTTGGTCAGGGGCGGAAGCACGCAGACGTCTTTCTCGGTTCCAAACCGGCGAAACAAGTCATAAGACAGATATTTTGCTTTAATTCCGCAGGAGGCGGCTGCCTCCATCTGCTCTTTTGTGCGCACCTGAACACAAACTTTTGGCGGCCTTGTCTCTCGCTTGGCTATTTGTCCGATTGCTGTTATTTTGTTCACGTTCCGCCGGTAAGATGCGCAGATTTGTTCCTGCAAGTCTGCGCACACCTGCCGCCGCAAGCTGTTCAGCGCGGATACGGGCACAAAGGGCTGCCCCTCTGTTTCTGTGGTGATTTTTTTCACGACAAAAGCCGTGTCTCCCAGCTTTCCGATTTGCTCTTTGGCACGCATTTTATCAAAAGCAGCGCTTTTCGCCCTTTCACAGGGCGCTCCTGCCGCATTTGCCGAAAAGCCGTCACATTCCGCCGCCAGCGCGAGGGGAAGCCCCTCCCGGGCCGTAAGGCGAAAGGAAATAGCCCTTTTTTTGGCGATGTCCGTCTGTTGAATTTCTGAAATCAAGTCTTTCGACGCAGTGACCTTTTCCGTTCCGGTATAGTCCATTAACTTATCAAAGCCCCTGCCGTGAAAATATCCGCTACCTGAGCCGCCGCGGGAGAAAAACGACAGCATGTCCTGAATTCCCGCCCTGTCTGCCGCGCCCTCCATTGCCTGTTTATACACCCTTGTCACCACGCCTGCATATTCCGGGCTTTTCATTCTGCCCTCAATTTTGGCAGAATCTGCAATGGTTTGAAACTCGTGCATGTGCTCTGCCAGGCACAAATCCTTCATGCACAGCAAGTTTTTCGCATTTGTAACGGCCTGTCCGTTCCGATACAGCGTATAGGGCAGGCGGCAGGGCTGGGCACAAAGCCCCCTGTTTCCGCTTCTTCCGCCAATAATGCTGCTTAAATAGCACTGGCCGGACCAGCTCATGCACATGGCCCCGTGGACGAATGCCTCAAGCTCTATCGTGGTTTTTGCATTTATTGATGCGATTTCTTCTTTCGACAGTTCCCGGGACAGCACCACCCGGTTTGCCCCCAGCTTTTGAAGCAAATTCACACCGTCTGCTGAGCAAACCGTCATTTGTGTGCTGGCGTTGAGCCTGATATCGGGCGACAGCTTTCTTATGGCGCATAACAGGCCCAAATCCTGTACGATAATGCCGTCTGCGCCTGTTTCTGCCAAGAACGAGGCAAAGGACAGCGCATCTGAAAATTCATCCTCTTTGATTACGATGTTAACGGTTACATACACCTTCACCTTGTGCAGATGGCAAAAATCTACCGCTGCGGCAATTTCCTCGTTTGTAAAATTGTTTGCATTTCTGCGGGCGCTGAAACACTTGCCCCCTATGTAAACGGCGTCTGCGCCGCACCGCACCGCGGTTTTTAAAGACGCAAAGTCCCCTGCCGGCGAAAGTAGCTCCATGTTATTCCTCCACATTGTATAACTTATCTATTTTAGCATACCACAAAAATGTGAATATCTCATTACATTTCCTTTAATTTTAAATTTCGTGCAGTGCAAAGTTTTCCTTGATTTTGACATTGAACTTTGTTATACTATATGGTAAAAAGGTAGAGTTATAAGCTTTTTTCAAACAAAACTGACTACAAATTGAGAAAGGGTGCAAAATGATGAACAAGGTGATTAAAGAAGGGCTGACATTCGACGACGTATTGCTGGTTCCTCAAAAAAGTGAAGTTACCCCCGATATGGTGGAGCTGTCTACGCAGCTTACAAAAAATATTAAACTCAACATTCCGCTGATGAGTGCGGCAATGGACACGGTAACAGAATCGGCAATGGCAATTGCAATGGCCAGGGAGGGCGGCATTGGCATTATTCATAAAAACATGACCATTGAGGCCCAGGCCACCGAGGTGGACAAGGTAAAACGTTCGGAACACGGCATTATCATTGACCCGTTCTATTTGACGCCCGAGCGCACATTGGAGGACGCCGACAATTTGATGGGCAAATATCGGATTTCCGGCGTTCCCATTTGCGAAAACGGCAAGCTGGTTGGCATTTTGACCAACCGGGATTTGCGGTTTGAAACCGATTTTTCAAGAAAAATCAGCGAAGTGATGACCAAGGAAAACCTGGTTACTGCTCCGGAGGGCACCACGCTTACGGAAGCGCAGGAAATTTTAAGAAAACACAAAATTGAAAAGCTGCCCATTGTGGATGGCAGCGGCATGCTCAAGGGTTTAATCACCATTAAAGACATTGAAAAAAGCGTAAAATATCCCAACTCCGCAAAAGATGCCAACGGAAGGCTGTTAGTCGGCGCGGCGCTGGGCGTGACAAAAGACGTGTTAGACCGGGCCGGCGCCCTTTACGACGCAAAGGTAGACTGCTTTGTGTTAGACTCGGCCCACGGCCACAGCGCAAACATTATAAAAGCTGTGGAACTGGTAAAAAATAAGTTTCCGGATATTTCTTTAATTGCAGGCAACATTGCCACGGGCGAAGCGGCGGAGTGCCTGATTAAGGCGGGGGCAGACGCAGTGAAGGTTGGCATTGGGCCCGGCTCCATCTGCACCACCAGAATTGTTGCAGGCATTGGCGTGCCGCAGATTACGGCGATTTCAGACGTATATGAGGTTGCAGACAAATATGGTATTCCTGCAATTGCAGACGGCGGAATTAAATATTCCGGCGATTTACCCAAGGCCATTGCGGCAGGTGCAAATGTGATTATGATTGGCAGCCTGTTTGCCGGCTGCGAGGAAAGCCCCGGCGTGGAAGAAATTTATCAGGGCAGAAAGTTTAAGGTTTACCGCGGCATGGGCTCCATTGCCGCCATGGAGGTCGGCTCGAAAGACCGTTATTTCCAGACAAACACGAAAAAACTGGTTCCCGAAGGTGTTGAGGGCCGCGTTCCGTTTAAAGGCGCGGTGGCCGACACAGTTTATCAGCTGATGGGAGGTCTGCGTTCCGGTATGGGTTACTGCGGCACGAAAACAGTTGAGGATTTAAAGAAAAACGGAAAATTTATTAAAATTACCGGGGCCGGCTTAAAAGAAAGCCACCCTCACGATATTTCCATTACGAAGGAATCGCCGAACTACAGTGTGCAATCGTAATGTTTCATTAATTTTGAAAGGCTGAACTGAATGAAAAAAAAGTATGGTGACAACAGCATATCGTCTTTAAAGGGCGCAGACCGTGTGCGCCTCCGTCCCGGCGTTATTTTCGGCTCCGACGGGATTGACGGCTGTGAACATTCGTTTTTTGAGATTTTGTCAAATGCAATTGACGAAGCAAGAGAAGGGTTTGGGAAGGAAATTGAGATTACCCGCTTTGCGGACAAGTCGATCGAGGTGAAGGACAACGGGCGCGGAATTCCTATGGGGTATAATGAAAATGAGAAGCGCTACAACTGGGAGCTGGTGTTTTGTGAGCTTTATGCCGGCGGAAAATATAAAAACAACAGCGGCGAAAACTATGAATACAGCTTAGGGTTAAACGGTCTGGGCACCTGCGCCACACAGTACAGCTCGTCTTATATGGACGTGAATGTGCAGTATGGCGGAAAAAAATATTCCATGCACTTTGAAAAGGGCAACCCGGCAGGCGAGCTTGTGGTTGAGGAGGTAAAATCAAAAAAAACGGGGAGCACCATTAAATGGCGGCCCGACACAGAGGTATTCACCGACATTAACATCCCTTTGGAATATTTTCAGGACGTGTTAAAACGCCAGTCAGTTGTAAATTCCGGCATTAAGTTTATCTTGTATAACCAGACGGCGGACGGCTGGGATATGTATGAATATCTATATGAAAACGGCATTATGGACTATGTGAAAGAAATTTCTGCCGGAAAGGAATTTACCCCCGTATTCACCTTCGATGCACAGCGCCGGGGGCGCGACCGGGAGGACAAACCTGACTATAATGTAAAAATGCAGTTTGCCTTTTGCTTTAACAACGAGATTAATATGATTGAATATTACCACAACTCCAGCTTTTTAGAGCACGGCGGCGCGCCGGACAAGGCGGTGAAAAGCGCCTTTGTTTCGGTTTTGGACAAATATTTAAAAAATAACAATAAATATAACAAAAGCGAAAGCAAAATCAGCTTTGTGGACATATCCGACAGCTTAATCCTCGTTTCAAACTCCTTTTCCACCGTTACAAGCTACGAAAACCAGACGAAAAAGTCCATTACCAACAAGTTCATTCAAGAGGCCATGACAGAGGTTTTAAGGGAGCAGATTGAGGTTTGCCTCATTGAAAACAAAGAGGCGGCGGAAAAAATTGCCCAGCAGGTTTTAATTAACAAGCGCAGCCGGGAAAGCGCCGAAAAGGCAAGGGTGGCGGCGAAAAAGAACCTGACCGGCACTTTAGATATGACCAACCGCATTAGCAAGTTCATTAACTGCCGCACGAAGGACATTGACCGGCGGGAAATTTACATTGTGGAGGGTGACTCTGCCTTAGGCTCCTGCAAAAAGGGACGCGACGCAGAATTTCAGGCAATTATTCCCGTCCGCGGAAAGATTTTAAACTGCCTAAAGGCGGACTACGGTAAAATTTTTAAAAACGACATCATTACGGATTTGGTGAAGGTGTTAGGGTGTGGCATTGAGATTAAAAGCAAGCACTCGAAAGACATGTCCACGTTCGATTTGGACAATCTGCGCTGGAGCAAGGTTATCATCTGCACCGACGCCGACGTAGACGGCTATCAGATCAGAACGCTGATTCTCACCATGATTTATGTTTTAATGCCCACGCTGATTAAGGAGGGTAAGGTGTATATCGCTGAATCCCCGCTGTTTGAAATTACCTGCGGGAAAGACACCTATTTTGCATTTAACGAAATGGAAAAACAGGAAATCACCGAAAAGCTGGGCAGCAAAAAGTACAAAATTCAGCGCTCAAAGGGGCTTGGTGAAAACGAGCCGGAAATGATGTGGCAAACCACCATGAACCCCGAAACCAGGCGGCTGGTTCGCGTTACCTATGACGACGCAGGAAAAACCTTTGAAATGTTTGATGTTTTGCTTGGAGACAATTTGCAGGCCAGAAAAGAATTCATTGCGGAATTCGGCCATAAATTTCTCGACTTAGCGGACATTAGTTAAACGAAAAATGTGACCGGCATTGTGCCGGTCATTCTCATATTATGAAAGAGGTGTTTTTATGATTCATTTTATTTGTTACCCGAAATGCTCCACCTGCCAAAAAGCAGAAAAATGGTTAGAGCAGCACGGTTTGGAGTTTGATGTGCGGGACATTAAGCAAAACAACCCTACCTATGAGGAGCTTTCCCAATGGCACAAACAAAGCGGCCTGCCGCTGAAACGTTTTTTTAACACCAGCGGGCTTTTGTATAAGTCCATGCAGCTAAAGGATAAACTGCCTGAATTCAGCGAGGAGGAACAGCTGAAACTGCTCTCCACCGACGGAATGCTGGTGAAACGGCCAATTTTAATTAATGAAAACACCGTTTTGGTGGGGTTTAAAGAAAGTGAATGGGAGAAGCTGTTATGAAAGCAATATTAGAAACCCAGCGGTTAAGTTTGCGGGAAATGACAAAGGACGATTTTCCAGCTCTGTGTAAAATTCTTCAGGACACAGAGGTGATGTATGCCTATGAGCATGCTTTTTCTGATGAAGAAGTCGCCGAGTGGCTCGATAAAAACCTGACCCGTTATGAAAAAGACGGCTTTGGACTTTGGGCAGTGGTTTTAAAAGAAACCGGTGAAATGATTGGCCAGTGCGGCCTGACACTGCAAAATGCCGATGACAAGGAAGTTTTAGAGGTGGGCTATCTGTTTCAAAAAGCGTTTTGGCACAAGGGCTATGCCACAGAAGCCGCAATTGCCTGCAAAAATTATGCCTTTCAGGTGCTTGGGGCAAAAGAGGTATATTCTATAATCCGCGACAACAATCTTGCCTCACAGAACGTGGCAAAGCGCAACGGAATGAAAGTTTGCGGGAAAATTGTAAAACATTATTATAATATGGATATGCCCCACCTGCTGTTTAAAACGGAAAAAAACTGCATTACAATTGACAATTGAACACCGGTGTGGTATAAAAGGATTATAAAAATGAAATATGCCGGAGGTTCATAAAATGGCCATAAAACATATTCGCAGCAAGTGGAACGGCACCATGACCGACCGCGAGCGGTTTAACAGGCAAATGCATTATAAAAGCGTTGACAGATGCTTTAACATGGAATTTGGATATTGGGACGAAAACTTTGATCTTTGGGATATTTTTGTTGACAACGGAATTCGGTCAAACGAGCAGGCTGCAGAGTTTTTCTCTTTTGACCGTTTCGAAATTGTCGGCGGCGTGTGCGACTTACACCCAACCTTTGAAGAAAAAGTGATTGAAGACCGCGAAAGAACAGTGATTATGCAAAACACCGACGGTCTTTTAGCAGAGGTTACAAAGGGCTCGGCCTCCATTCCGCACTACATGAAATCTTCCATTGTCACTCCCGAAGACTGGAAAAGAGTGAAGGAAGAAAAATTTGTGCGCAACGACCCTGCAAGAAAAGTGGATATAGCAGCGCTGAAACAAAAGCATCCTGCTGACCGCGATTATGCCTTAGGCGTTGACTGCGGCTCAATGATCGGAAGAATCCGCGATATGCTTACATTTGAAGGCACTGCCTATGCGTGCTACGATTATCCAGACATGGTGGAGGATATGGTGGAAACGCGCTGTGTGCTCATAGAAGACTTTTTAGACCAAGTGCTTCCTCATTTTGACTTTGATTTTGCTTCTGGCTGGGAGGATATCTGCTATAAAAACGGCCCGATTGTTTCTGTTAATTTCTTTAAAGAGGTGGTTATGCCCAGATATAAAAGAATTAACAAAAAACTGAAAGAATATGGCATTGACGTTTGGTATACGGACTGTGACGGAGATGTAAGGCCAATATTGCCGTATTTGCTGGAGGGCGGAATTAACTGCCTGTTCCCTTATGAGGTAAACAGCTGCGCACACCCGGCAGAGCTGTTAGACGAATATGGCCGTGACCTGATGATTATGGGCGGCATTGATAAAATGCAGTTAAAGGCGGGAAAAGACGCCATAAAAGATTATTTAAAAAGTGTCGAAAGACTGGTTGCCCGCGGGGGATATATTCCTTTTTGCGACCATCGCTGCCCTCCTGATGTTTCCGTTGAAAACTATTTATATTATCTTGATTTAAAAGAAAAAATGTTTGGTATGAAATGATATATGATTCTTCATATTACCGATGCAGCATTTTGCTGCATCGGTTTTTTTTAGCTGTTTTATTTTTTGCTCAGTGCTAAATATTCCTTAGCTGTCGTGCCGGTGTGTTTTTTAAAGAATTTACAAAAATAAGGCAGGTCCTGAAAACCAAGTCTTTCTGATATTTCACTTACCGTCATGGTATTGCTCAGCAGTAATTTTTTTGCATAATCTACCTTTACACCAATTTGGTATTGTACAGGGGGAAGCCCGGAATATTTTTTAAAGAGTCTTCTGAAGCAGCTAGTGCTTACATGACACATAGCAGCAATTTCTGCAATGCTTTTGTCAAAAGATATGTTGTTTTCAAGGTAAAGAATTCCTTTTGCAATCTGTGAAAATTCTTTTGAATTAATATTTTTTAATCTACGTGCGTCGCTTAATTCTGATAAAAACTTGTATAATATCGACTTTATCATGGCAAGTGACTGGACCGGCGAAAGATATAAGCTAATAATTTCTATAAACAATGTTTTATTGATCCCCTGTACATCTGATAGCTTCATAATATGGGAACAGAAAACAAATGGCATTCCACTTAAATCTGTGGTAGTAAATTCAATCAGCATAGATGATGTTTTCCCCTTAATCGTATGATGAAAAACCGTTTTATATTTTGCCCCCTGAGGAATATACACAATTTCGCCCTTTTTAACAAAAAATCGCTTATTGTTATCTAAGATATATTCTGCAGTGCAGTCTTCTACATATAAAAGAGCTGATGTAGGCCGCCCTGTATGAAACACCGTATCAAACACATGATTATTTTCCCAGCATTGGTTCATTGCAAAAACATTTATTATGTGATAATCAATTGAAATAAGCTGTTCCATTTTTACACAATTCATTTCATTCACCTCAGTTTTACTGTATCACAAGTTTTTCTGAAAATCAATCATAAAGAAGCGAAAAATACAATTTTCAGCGTGTAAAATACATTGTATTGTTGCTTTTATCACTATATAATACAGTTAAAAGGAGGTTTATTTATGTCAAAAATTAATGTTACAGTTTGGAATGAATTTATTCATGAAAAAAAAGAGGAGGCCATTACAAAAATATATCCTCAAGGAATTCACGGCGCAATTGCGCAAATTCTGCGAAGTGAGGAAACAATGCAAGTTAGAACTGCAACTCTTGATATGCCGGATCACGGGCTTTCAAATGAAGTTTTAAACAGCACCGACGTTTTAATCTGGTGGGGGCATATTGCCCACGAAAAAGTTTCTGATGTTGTGGCGGAGAGAGTGAAGCAACGGGTATTAGCCGGCATGGGACTGATTGTGCTCCACTCCGGACATTTATCCAAGCCGTTTGTGAAGTTAATGGGAACGTGCTGCCGCTCTAAGTGGCGTGAAAATGATGAAAAAGAACGAATTTGGATTATTGAGCCTTCTCACCCAATTTCGCGGAACCTGCCGGAATATATTGATCTGCCGCAAGAAGAAACGTATGGCGAACGATTTGATATACCAACACCTGATGAATTGGTGTTCATTAGCTGGTTTTCCGGTGGAGAGGTTTTCAGAAGCGGTTGTTGCTATAAGCGGGGACTTGGCAAAATATTTTATTTTCGTCCCGGACACGAAGCATACCCAACTTTTTATCGTAAAGATATCATTCAAATATTAAAAAATGCGATAGAATGGGCAAAACCTTCAAACGGACCGACCCCCTCTTTTGGATATTTTGATGCATTAGAAAATATATCCAATAAATATGAAGACGCAGATGAAAGTGTGAAAAAACATGAAAACTTGTATAAACTGGAGGATGTATAATGGTAAACATTGGAATTATTGGAGTTGGAGGAATTGCTAACAGCACACACATTCCTCAGATTTTAGAAAGCAACGGCGGACAGCTATGCGCCATTTGCGACATTGATAAAAAACGACTGCGTCAAACAGGTAAAAAATATCATATTCCGCCGGAACTTCAATTTGAAAACTACTTGGATTTAATCAACTGTGAAAAAGTGGATGCTGTGGAAATTTGTACACCGAATTATCTTCACGTAAAAATGGCACAAGATGCTATTGCCGCTGGTAAAGCGGTAAATGTTGAAAAACCGCTGTCGGTTAACTTTGGTGAGGCAAGTAAGTTAAACTCTTTTGCTGCCAATCCTACCGTGCCGAATATGATGTGCTTTTCTTACAGATTCATGCCTGCGGTGCGGTATGCAAAAGAAATTTTAGATAAAGGAATGCTTGGCAAAATTATTAGCGTAAATGTGGAGTATTTAAAATCCAGTGCCTTTTCAAAAGACCGTCGGTTAGAATGGCGTTTTATAAAAAAATATGCAGGAACTGGTGTTTTAGGTGATTTAGGCGTGCACTTGATTGATATGGCCCAGCTTTTAATTGGCGAAATGAAACGTGTATGTGCAACTTGCGGCATTGTTATAAAAGAACGTCCAAAAGAAGGCAGCAAGGAATTAGGAGCTGTTGAAACCGATGATTATTGTAACTTTCTTGTTGATTTTGAAAACGGTGTTACTGGTACATTTTCCATCACAAGATGTGCAATCGGTCACAACAACACAATCAAATATCAAATATTCGGTACGAAGGGCGTAATTTCATTTGATTTAACCCGGACGGATATCTTACAGGTCTGTTTGGGCGAGATTGATACCGAAAGCTGTGGAATGCACGAGATTAAGGTTCCCAAAAGATTCTCTATTTCCCAGGAGCAAATGTTCATAGACTTGTTAAACGGTAAAGAATGTTCACTTTTACCCACCATTGCGGACGGTTTAAAATGTCAAAAGATTTTAGATGCATTGCTTTTATCCTCAGAAAACAAACAATGGGTTGATTTAATATAAAAACACTTAAAAAACGGCACCCCCGAAAATAACGGGGGTGCCCAAATCTATATTGAGTATAATTATTTCACTTAATCACTCTATATATATTTCAATTTTTAACGCTATTTTGCGTACTCAACTGCTCTTGTTTCACGAATTACGTTAACTTTAATCTGCCCCGGATATTCCAGTTCATTTTCGATTTTCTTAACGATGTCGCGGGCAATGAGTGTGATGCTGTCGTCCTTAATATTTTCAGGACTAACCATAATTCTGACTTCTCTGCCAGCCTGGATTGCAAATGATTTTTCAACGCCCTCAAAGGAATTTGCGATTTCCTCAAGCTTTTCAAGGCGCTTTATGTACGATTCGATATTCTCTCTTCTTGCACCCGGCCGCGCCGCTGAAATTGCATCTGCCGCCTGAAC
The DNA here is from genome assembly GCF_014384785.1 of Congzhengia minquanensis. Lineage (NCBI taxonomy): Bacteria > Bacillati > Bacillota > Clostridia > Eubacteriales > Oscillospiraceae > Congzhengia > Congzhengia minquanensis. Next base: position 36,051 of record NZ_JACRSU010000004.1, on the reverse strand, counting down.
GATAACTGCAACCACTGTGGTTGCTTCAATATCGCCGTGGTGCGCCATAATCGCGTGGACAATATCTTTGCTCTCTTTATATTTTTTCGCAAGGTCTGCACCAATGGTAACGTGTGAGCCTTCCATTTCATGGTCGGCAGCTTTACCCAAATCGTGCAAAAGCCCTGCCCGTTTTGCCATGGTAATGTCGGCTCCCAGCTCGCCTGCAATAAGGCCTGCTATGTGGGACACCTCAATGGAATGTTTCAGCACATTTTGTCCATAGCTGGTGCGGAACCGCAGTTTGCCCAAAAGTTTAATAATTTCAGGATGCAGGCCGTGAACGCCGGTTTCAAACGTTGCGTTTTCACCCTCCTGCTTAATTTGTGTTTCAACTTCTTTTTTCGCCTTTTCATACATCTCCTCAATTCTTGCCGGGTGAATTCTGCCGTCAACAATGAGTTTTTCCAGCGATAGTCTTGCAATTTCACGCCTTACCGGGTCGAACCCTGAAAGGATAACCGCCTCCGGCGTATCGTCGATAATTAAATCAATTCCGGTGAGTGTTTCCAGCGTTCTGATGTTACGTCCCTCACGGCCGATAATTCTGCCTTTCATTTCCTCATTGGGCAGGTTCACGACGGAAACAGTTGCTTCTGCAACATGGTCGGCCGCACATTTCTGAATGGCGCCCGCAATAATGTTTTTCGCTGTTTTTTCGGCGTTTTCTTTTGCCTGAGCTTCAATGTCTTTCACCATAATTGCCGCTTCGTGCTTCACTTCGTTTTCAAGCTTTTCCAGTAAATACTGTTTTGCTTCGTCTTTCGACAAACCGGCAAGCTGCTCTAACATGTTTAACTCTTTTTGTTTTATCTTTTCAATTTCTTCCCGCAGTGCATCAAGGTCTTTATCCTTTTTGCTTAAAGCTTCTTCTTTTTTCTCGATGGCATCTGTTTTTTTATCGAGATTTTCTTCCTTTTGCTGAATTCTCCGCTCCTGCCTTGAAATCTCGTTGCGCCTGTCTTTTATTTCCTTATCAAGCTCTTGTCTTGATTTATGGTTTTCTTCTTTTGCCTCTAAAATGGCTTCTTTTTTCTTGCTTTCGCCTTCTTTTTTGGCAGCTTCAATAATCCGTTTTGCTTCTGCTTCAGCAGAACCGATTTCTGCTTCGTCTTTCTTTTTTCTGGAAGCGTCGCCCATTTTAAATGCGATAACCCACGCAACAATAATCAAAACAAGTGCGGCAGCACATATTATGATTAGTGTTAAATCATTCATTTCCTATAACTTTACCTCCTTCTCCTATTATTGTTTAAAAAGCACTTTTATACTACCTTAATATAAAAACACACTTTTATTATACAATCTTTTTGGCAAACTGTCAATATTTTTCAATTATTTATTTCACGTCTGGCCCCTTGACCTGTGTTTTGATTTTCTATATAATGGATATGATAAAAGAAAAAGGAGGCGGGCGCAACGAAAATAAAGATGCCAAACACGGTGAACCGCATTATTAACACGTTCATAAAAAACGGATTTTTCGCCTATGCCGTCGGCGGCTGCGTTCGGGACAGCCTGTTAAATACAGTTCCATCAGACTGGGACATTTGCACTTCGGCACTTCCCAAAGACATAAAACGGCTGTTTCAAAAAACAGTTGACACGGGAATTCAGCACGGAACCGTCAGTATTTTATTAGACGGCGGAATTTTTGAGGTGACCACGTTCCGCTGTGACGGTGATTATAAAGACCACCGCTGGCCGGAGCATGTGACCTTTACAAAATCCATTACAGAGGATCTTGCCCGCCGGGATTTTACGGTGAACGCCATGGCCTATAACGAAACAGAGGGATTTATTGACCCCTTTGGCGGCGCTAAGGATTTGAAAAACAAATGCATAAAATGTGTCGGCGACCCTGACACAAGGTTTTTAGAAGACGCACTTAGAATGCTGCGGGCTGTGCGCTTTGCTGCACAAAAGGATTTTAAAATTGAAGAAAAAACTCTGGCTTCCATTCAAAAAAACGCCGCTTTGGTTCAAAATTTAAGTGCGGAACGGGTGATTGCAGAGATTACAAAAATTTTGTTGTCTGACCATTTGGAACAAATAAAAACGCTTTATGATGTTGGAATTTTGCGGTTCATTATGCCTGAACTATGCAAATGCTTTGATACGCCCCAAAACATTAAATGGCACATTTATGACGTGGGAACCCACAGTTTAACGGCGGCACAGTTTTTGGAGAAAAAATCCTACCTTCGGTTCAGCGCTTTGATGCATGACTGGGGAAAGCCCGGTACAAAGGGAAAAAATCCTGATGGGAGCGACAGCTTTCGCAATCATGCGAAGTTAAGCGTCGCGCTTGCGGAGGATTTTTGTAACAGGTATAAGTTCAGCAACGCAGATAAAAGTAAAATACTGCGGCTGATAAAATTTCATGACAGACAGATTTTACCGGAAAAAAAATATATTAAGCGCGCGGTAAATGACGTTGGGGACGACATTTTTTTAGACCTGATCAATTTAAAGAGGGCGGACTGCAAAGCACAGAATTTTGCGCTTACCGCTCCGCGCCTTGAAACATATGATGAAATTGAGCGGCTTTACCGTCAAATAAAAGAAGACAAGGAGTCTTTTTCATTAAAACATCTTGCAGTTAACGGCAATGATTTAAAAGCTTTGGGACTTGAAGGAAAACAAATTGGCAAGGCGTTATCCTTTTTGTTATACCATGTGATTGACCACCCGGAAGACAACCAAAAAGAAATTTTATTGAAAAAAATAAAATAATAAATTCATTGCAGACATAAAAGGCGTGATTTTCGTTAAATGAAACAAAACGCGCCTTTTTTGTATTAATTGAAATGACTTTTCGGTATAACCGAAATAATTATTTTTTATATTTAGAAGGGAGCTCTCTCATATATTTTTTAAACACTTTTGTAAAATAAGACATATTATGAAAGCCGCACATGAAAGCAGCTTCTTGCACGGTTTTGCCGCTTAGAATAAGCTCTGCTGCCCTTTTACAGCGATAATTATTAATATATTGAAATATCGTCTGTGCTGTTATTTTTTTAAATTCCCGCGATATACTATATTTATCCATTAATACATTTTTTGATATTTCATCTAACGAAAGCGTTCTGTTATAGTTCTGTCTGATATAATTTATTGTTTGTCTAACCGTTTCCAGCGATTTTTTTTGCATTGATTTATTAACTTTTGATATGTGATGTTCACACAATTCAATTAATATTTTCAAAACAATTTCTTTTGATTTGGCAACTCTGCAGATATCCTTATTATTGTTATATATTGTTTGTAAATTATTCAATAAGTCTATAAATGTTTTGCTCTTAAAATGAGGTTCAAATAGAAAGGCCGTGTGATCTATATCCGCCTGTTCACAAAATTTTGTGTCAATAATAAGACAGGAATATTTTAAGTTATTTTCCGTTCCGGTATGGTGTATTACGTTTGAGTTCACTACTACAATATCGTTTGTAAGAAAATGATGTTTTTCCCCGTCCAGCAATACGGTTCCTTCACCTTCTTCACACACTTGAATTTCCAGATTTTCATGCCAATTTGCTTCATTGCTGCAATTTTCCGGCGTTCTTTCCAACCCAACGTAAAGTGTAAACGGCAATTTACTCTTAAAACCGAAATATTCTTCATATCGAGTATTCATCAATAAATGTTCCTTTCTTGTAATGAATTGCATTTTGCAATATAGTGTTATTTTTATCCAATATACGGCATTGTTCTTCTGTTAAAACTCCTATATACTTTCATTATAGAATGAATTAATAAATATAGCAATCATTTTAAACCATTTTTACGAACATTTTTAAGCCGAACGGAGAACAACATAGAAATGATCATAATAACTCAAATTTTTGGTATAGCGGCAATGATATTTCTTTTTATGCTTTATCAACAGCAAAATCGCAAGCATTTACTGGTATGCAAATTATGTGCTAATTTTTTTTGGTCGGTTCATTATTTATTTTTAGGGGCATACGGCGGAATGATACCAAACTTTGTAGGAATTTTCAGAGAACTCGTTTTTGTAAATAGAGAGAATAAAAAATGGGCAAATCATATAATTTGGCCGCTTGTCTTTATTATTCTGAATTGGGTACCGGGACTTATCACTTATAAAACTGCTGTTAATCTATTACCGATAACGGCATCTTCATGTGTTACTCTATCTCTGTGGTGTAAGAAACCGAAAATCACAAAAATAATATCCGTACCAGTATCAATTATGTTTATGATATATGACGTTTTTGTACATTCATGGATTGGATTCATAAATGAAAGCATTGCGCTTTCTTCAATTATATTTTATTTTATAAAAGAAAAGAGGAATGTTTAACATGATGCAAACAAAAAATTTATTTCTTCCTGATATTCATACAACAAAAGAACATAAAATAATAGAAAGCGGACCAATTCTTGATTATTCCAATATTTTAAGAGCTGACATATCATACGACATAAAGGAAAAAAGTGATTGTTTTGCGGAAGAAATTGAAAAAAACTTTTTATCAGATTTCAAAAAAAATGGGGATATGATGGTACATGTGTCCAGTTTTGCTTTTATTAAAAACGTGATATATATGACTTACTATGCAAGTCAAAACAATGAGGCGGAGGATCCAAAATATCATACTGCCCGTCTTGTATATTGTCCTGCAGATGATGTGGAAAATAAGACATATATAGACCTGCAAGCTGCTGGTGATACCTTTGGAGGGAAAACCGTTGATGCCGTATATGATACAATTTTAATGCACAAAGATGACGAAACAATCTATCTGATGTGGACAGCCATGCTATCGGGAAATTATTACAGACTATACCGTACTTTTAACACCTCTGAAAAAACATTCAGTGAAATAAAGATTAATAAACTTAAAATCGATGATTTCATTTGTGATTTTAGTTATTCCGGTATTCAAACGATATTTGCCGAAAAAAATTTAGGATATAAAAAAATGTATTCTGATATTGGCATTATGCAAAAAATTTCATCAAGAACAGAAAACGGCGAAGTTTATTATTACACAGGCGCATACAGCGGAGATCATACGTTTATTATAAAAAGCAAAGATTTGGAAACATGGGAGTTTGTTGCACAGCCTGATTTTGTTAATGAATCGAAATGGGAAAACGCCACCTATGTGAAGGATGATAAATGCTATTATTTTGTCAGACAAAAAGACGAGTCACCATACGGTTTTTTAACCGTTTATCATTTAAAAGAAAAAATATGGGAAAAACCGGTGCTGATAGAGGACTGTCAGTCACGGGCAGATTTTATTGAATATGGCAATCATTTATATCTGTTTCATGCACCCATTGACAGAGAACATATCGGCATCGTCCACATTAATTGCAACAACATTAAAGACAGCAGCATTGTGTTACAGGCAAAAATGAAGGAAAGCTGCTTTTATCCATTTGTTCAATATGGAAACGGTGCGTTATATATGTCATATACGGTAAACCGTCATCATATTAAATTGGCAAAATTCGACGCAAAAAATTACCTGAATGCATTATAATTTTTTAGCAAATCTGAAAAAAATTACGTTACTGCTTATGCTGTAATCCCCTTATCGCAGACAAAAAATTTAATGCTCTGCAATAAGGGGATGGAGCAAATAGAAAAATATAATACTTTTCGTTTATTTAAACAAATTTTCTATTTGTGCTTCGCATTACGCTGTTTGCCTGCGTGCCGTTGTTATATCCTCTCGGTCTTACACCAGGCTCGTAAAATGTAACAAACTTAATAGAGAAAATGTCGCACACAATATATCTGTTTTGCAGTTCCTCATACAGCACAACAAATCCTCTGCCAACGGAATATAGAATCCCCATTTTTTCCGTCATGGCCTGAGTTCCAATTAAAAATTCAATCATCACAAACTGACCTAAGTTTTCCGATAAAATCTGCTGCATAGATCCCTGAAAGGCAGGAGTGTCAAAATCACCCTGGGGCGGTGTTGTAATGGTTCCTGACTGCTGGTTTTCCGGCGTTTCTGTCATTTCTGTCTGTGCCGGAACATTTTCCGGATCGTTATTTTGCATCATCCTGTCTCTGGCAGAATCAGACATGGTATATGTAGTAGTCCCTGAACCAATGGTCATTCCAGACCGCTGCGGCGGCAGCATTGTTCCATTGCCGTCTATATGGCAGGTTTGACCGCCGGAGCAGTTAAAAAAATTATTTCTTTCCATCATCGAAAACATCCTTTCTATTTTTGATTATGTCTGCGCATAAGCTTCCGTCGGGTTATAAAAACAATGGTTTCCAATTCTGATTACAAAAAAACCAACATCTGACGGAAAATTTGGCCTGCAGTTTGGTGAAAAAGGGTTGTAATACCACAGCGAAAATGCAACCGTTCCGATTTTGTTTCCTGCAATTGCCCAGTTTGCAATATCATAGTGAATTTGTTCCGGCCGCATATTATAAATGTTTTGCGGATTATATCTTCCGCCAATGGTTTCCCGCAGGCAGTCGAACTGCCCCGGCTGGTATAACACATCCCGTAATCCATTGTTTACTCTGCCGTATTCTCCATATCCTACTGTAGCCCTGTTCATAATCACAGTTGCAACAGCTTTCATTCCTGTGTCTCCTTCGCCTCCGGCTTCGCACAAAATCGTTCGTGCCAAAAGCTCTACATCAGAAAATGCCATAACACTCCCCTCCGCCTTCTAACGTCTGCTTCCATTATATGTAATGAAAACAATAAAGTGACAAAAAAAAGAAGTGGAAATTAATAACCACTTCCGTTTCAATCATTACTGTAATATAAAACTTTTGGTTTCTGCCACTGTTTTTGCAAAGTGAATGCATCCGGCTGTTTCAAGTTCAAGCCTGCTCCCATAGCCATACAGCACGCCCAGAACCTCCACATGGTTTTGATGCGCTCCTTTTACATCATTTTCTCTGTCGCCCACCATTAAAATTCTGTCTTTATGAAATCCATTTTGGGTGATCACATAGTCAATAATATCTGCTTTTTCATTTCTCGTTTCGTCCATGGTCGCACCGGCCAAATAATCAAAATATGGTGCGATTCCAATCCGTTTTACAATTTGTTCTGCAAATTTCAGCGGTTTTGAGGTGGCAAGGCACACCGTCATTCGATTTTCTTTTAATGTTTTTAACATTTGGTCAATTCCATCATACATAGAAAGCTGATAAATTCCTTTTTTGACAAAATTCTCCCTGTATTTCACTAAAGCCAGCTCTGCGTTTTTTTCGCTCATCTGATAATATTTCATAAATGCCTGAACCAAAGGCGGCCCTAAAAACAGGCTCAACTTCTCGTCGTCTGTTTCTTCTATATCAAAAAATTTCAGTGCATACCGTATTGAGTTAAAAATGCCTTCTTTTGAGTCTGTCAGTGTTCCGTCCAAATCAAAAAGTATGATATCCCTGCCCTGCATGTTTTTCCTCTTTTCTGCATAAATTTAATTTATTTTATCATATTTTACTTTAAATTTCAAATCGTTTATGGTATAATAATCGTAAAAGAAAAAAAGTTATCCACAGTTTTTTGTGTATAAACTGTTATCTGTTAGATATTTGCCTGTTCATTATTTTATAAATTACATTTTTTTACATATTGTGTGGATAGACCTGTGAATAGTCTAAATTTATACACAGATTGAGAACATACTTATCCGTAAGCCTTTTTCGCGAAATACAGCCTTGAAACGAGGTTTTCCACAGAATTAACAGACACTACTACTATAACTACTAAAATATTATATATTTTTTTAATATAACGGAGGATTTTTTGAAGATGAATTTAAAATGCAAACGAACCGATTTGATTGAGGCTGTGAATATTGTAGAAAAAGCCGTTCCCGTTAAAACGACGCTTCCCATTATGGAGGGGATCTATTTAGAAGCCAAGGACGATTGTTTTCATTTAGTCGGCAATAACATGGATTTAGGGCTGGAATGTGTCATTCCTGCCGAAGTGAAAGAAAAAGGCATGGTTGTAGTGAAAGCAAACCTGTTCAGCGTGGCAGTGAAAAAGCTGCCTGATTTTGAAGAAGACGTTTATTTAGAGGTTGACGACAAGGAGCAAATTAAAATTGCCTGCGGCAACGCAAAATTTGATTTTGCAACCGCTTCAGCAGAAGACTTTCCCCTGCTTCCGTTGGTGGAAGATGAAAATTGTTTTGAAATAAAAGAAACATATTTAAAGAATATGGTGCGCCAGACAGTTTATGCCATCAGCACCAAAGAGGATAAGCCCGTTTTAACCGGCATTTATTTTGACATTTCAGACGGAACTATTCATGTGGTAGGTTGCGACGGATATCGGGTGGCAATTCGGAAAGAAGAAATAGACACAGACAAGGAAATTAAATTTATTTTGCCGGGAAAAAATGCAAAAGAGCTTTTGTCCATTATCGGCGACAGTGAAGATTCTATTCAGATTTCCCTGTCGAAAAACAACGTAAAAATGTCTCTAAAAAACTGCACCTTTGTTTCCAGAATTATTGACGGGGAATATTTAAACTATAAATCGGTTGCTGACCACAAAAACAACCTTGTAATTGAGGTGGAAACAAAGAAAATTTTGAATTCCATCGACAGGGCGGCGATGATTGTCAGTGAATCGGCTAAATCCTATGTTCTGTTAAACATTGAAGACGACAATGTGTTTATCAACTGCGAAAGCGTTATGGGAAAAGTGAACGATAAGTTCAGTGTGAATATGATTGGCGAACCCATGCAGATTGCATTTAATCCACGATATTTAATCGACGCATTTAAAAATGTAGACGACGAAACGGTGAAATTCAGCTTTTCCACACCGGTTACGCCAACGGTTATCAGTCCTGTTGAGGGCGACCGTTTTACCTATATTGTTTTGCCCGTCCGCATGAAATGATTACTGTAAAAGAAACCATTGTTGTTGAAGGCGCTTATGACAAAATAAAACTCAATTCTATTGTGAACGCAAATGTGTTGGTGACCGGCGGATTTTGTATTTTTAAAAATAAGGAAATGCAGCGTTTGATGAAACGGCTTGCACAGAAAGACGGTATTGTAGTGCTTACGGATTCTGACAGGGCAGGCTTTTTAATCCGCAATTTTATCAAGAGCTGTACAGCCGGTGAAACGGTTTATCATGCGTTTATACCGGAATTAAAAGGGAAAGAAAAGAGAAAAACAGAGCCTGGAAAGGAAGGGCTTTTGGGCGTTGAAGGAATGGAAGCAGACGTTATTATCGGTGCTTTGCAGCGCTCGGGCGCTACCCTTTTTGGGGAAACCAAATTAGATTGTAAAAATGAAATTACAAAGCTGGACCTTTACCGGGCCGGCTTTTATGGAAAAGAAAACAGCAAATTGAAGCGGGAAGAATTTTTAAAGCAAAACGGCCTTCCAACAAAAATATCGGCAAATATGCTGGTTGATGTGTTAAATTTGCTGTTTCACAAAGAAGATTTAGAATTATTTTAAGATTTCCTCAATATATTGAGTTATATCAATATATTGAGGTGTTTTTTTATGAAGAATTGTTATATAACTGCTGCAGAGAAATTTTCAAAATTTGATTTGCTTTTGTTTCGCTGTTTTGGGTGTAAAAGATTATTGAAAAAAAATATGGTCAATAAAAATGGTTTGAACGTAATTAAAATACCATTGCCGCCAAAGATGAAAGAAAAACAAAAAAAACGTTATTTTACAAGATTTTGTGCATATTTACACGATATGGATGTACAAACGATTTGTGTACAAAATATACAAGATCATTTACTGCAGTATTATTTGCGGTGTGAATTTCAAATTATGAAAGGAAGCGCCATTTTCTATGAAATGTTTCAAGACTTTTTAACCTATTTTGCTGAAAAAAAAGGATATCATTTAAATGAATGTGATCTGGTTTTGATATCAAACAATCCAAAAGAAGTAAAAAAATACATGTTAAAATGCGTTCGGATTGTAAAGGCAATCAGCGTATATACAACAAATCCGGGAAAATTTGAGAATTTAGCAAATGAATTCCGAGAAAAATACGGTATTTTTATTCATATCAAGGGTAAAAATGATAAGGTGAAAAAATATAATAAGATTTATATTAACTGTGAGGCAGACAGAATTGTAGACGAAGGATTTTTTCAATCCGTAAATCTTATTGATATTTATAAAATTTACAAGGGCGGATTCAGTGAAATTTTATTATCGTATAAGACAAATGAGGAGGAATTTCTAAAGGAAAACAGAGTGATAAAAAATTTATCCTTCACAGAGTTTTATTTTAAAATTCAACAGACAAATATCGACAAAATAACAATTCCGATCTTTTTAAAAGATAAAAATTATAAAATTGTGAATATCAGAAAATAATGATTGACAAATCGTTGTTTTTCACTTATAATATCTTAGTAAAAGTTGCTTATCCGCCCATAGATAAGTATGAATGTTATTTTATGTGGGAAGAAAGGCAGAATGAAAATGGATAAAGAGATTGTACTTACCTATAATAGACTGAAAGAGCTTGAGGCAGAGCTTGAATATTTAAAAACAGAAAAAAGAAAAGAAGTTTCAGAAAAAATTAAAGTGGCAAGAGGCTTTGGAGACCTTTCTGAAAATGCGGAATATGATGAAGCAAAAAAAGAACAGGGCGAAGTGGAAGTTAAAATTGTGAGCCTTGAAAAAATGCTGAAAAATGCAAAGGTGATTGACGAGGACGAAATTGACACCAGCAAGGTTGCCGTCGGAACAAAGGTCAAGATTTATGATATGGATTTTGAAGAAGAAGTTTCTTATGAAATTGTGGGATCTACCGAAGCGTCGCCGGACCAGAACAAAATATCTGATGAATCTCCTCTGGGAAGGGCTTTAATCGGTGCGAAACCGGAAGAAGTGGTAACGGTGGAATCTCCCAACGGCGAATATCAGGTTAAAATTTTAGAAATTTCTAAATAAACTATATTTTTTTAGAGAGACAATATTGTCTCTCTTTTTTTTGTTTCACGTGAAACATTCTTTTCTGATAAAACGATTGAAATGCAGACCAAACAATGGTATAATAATAATTACAATCTTAAAAAGAAAGGTATTTTACAAAAATGGGAAAAGTCATCGTAATTGCCAATCAGAAAGGCGGCGTGGGAAAAACAACAACTTCCGTCAATCTTAGCGCATATTTGGGCGATTTAAAGAAAAAAGTGCTGTTGATTGATAGTGATCCCCAGGGGAATGCTACCAGCGGCTTTGGAATTGACAAGGATCGTGTGGATCATTCGTTATATGATGTTTATATCAATGAAATTCAGTTGAAAGACGCAATTATAGAAACAAAATATAAAAATTTGTGGGTTTGCCCGTCTAATGTGAATCTTGCAGGTGCCGAAATTGAACTGGTTGCTTTTGAAAAGCGGGAATTTTTGCTTCATAGCGCCTTGAAACAAATTAAAAATGAGTTTGATTTTATTTTGATTGACTGCCCTCCTTCTTTAGGACTTTTAACGTTAAATGCGTTTGCCGCGGCAGAAAGTGTGATAATTCCCATTCAATGTGAATATTATGCGTTAGAGGGGCTTGGCCAGCTGACAAACACAATATCTTCTTTAAAGCAGAATATTAATGAGCAGCTTGAAATTGAAGGAATTTTGCTGACCATGTTTGACAAGCGCACAAATTTATCTGCTTTGGTATATGATGAGGTAAAAAAATTCTTTCCGGAAAAGATTTTTAAAACCGTAATACCGAGAAATGTGCGGCTGAGTGAAGCGCCAAGCTTTGGGGAACCAATTTTATCGTATGATAAGTTTTCAAAAGGGGCGTTTGCATATAAAGCGCTGGCAAAGGAAGTAATTAAGAAAAATGTGCAGGAGGCATAAATAGATGGCAAAACGGGGACTTGGCAGAGGGTTAGACGCGCTGCTCAGCGCAGAAAGCGTTGTTGAAACTACTACAGAGCGGGAAAAAGATGTTAAAATTATTAAAATAACGCAGATTGAGCCGAACAAGACACAGCCGCGTTCTGATTTTGATGAGGAAAAGCTGAATAGCTTGGCAGACTCTATTTTAGAATATGGCGTATTGCAGCCAATTGTTGTAAAGCTGAATTCAAACGGATTTTATACGATTATTGCCGGAGAACGCAGATGGCGGGCGGCAAGAATTGCAAAGCTGAAAGAAATTCCTGCAATTGTGAAAAGCTTTGATGAAAAAAGTGAAAAAGAAGTAGCTCTCATTGAAAATTTACAGCGTGAGAATCTAAACGCAGTTGAAGAAGCATTGGGAATTAAAGAACTGATGGATGTTTATGGTCTGACGCAGGAGGACGTTTCAAAAAAAATCGGCAAAAGCCGGTCTGCAGTGGCAAACAGCGTGCGATTACTAAATTTGCCGGACAGTATTAAGGCGTTTATAAAAGATGGCGTACTTTCTATGGGACACGCAAGGTCGATTTTAGCTTTAGAGAATGAGAATCTCATGAATATGGTTGCAGAAAAAATTATTCAGGAAGATTTCAGCGTACGTCAGACGGAAAACTATATTAAGTCGCTTCTTGTTGAAAAAAAGACGAAAACAGTTTCAAAAGCGGAAGAAGAGCTGATTCGGTATATAAAAAGCCTGGAAGAATCTCTTTCTTCTGACTTGGGTACAAAAATTAGAATTGTGAATAAAAAAAACAAAGGTAAAATTGAAATTCCTTATTCTTCTGCGGAGGATTTTGAACGAATTATACAATTAATTAAGAAATAACAAAAAATGGGATTTTAAAATATTATCTAAATTCTAATTTCAGCGGGTTACTAATACTAATTTACATATTTTGAATAAAAACAGTTTAAAGTGTAAATTTGGCGTTCTGATAAGGTTGAGGGGAATAAGCAAATGAATATTTTGGGAAACGATGTGTCTACAACATTAATTTTAACCTATGCAATTTATATTTCTGTACTTTCCATTTTGATTGCCATTGTGAGTGTTGTTGTGGCGGCTCGGACAAACGGTAAACTGAAACGTGTTTTAAAGGACAAGGCAGGAAAGGATATTACGGAATCAATTGTTAGCTATTATAAAAAATGCAATGAAATTGCAGGATATTTTAAAAGCTACGAAGAAAAAATAAATTATTTGGAGCGGCAGGATTCCGCCTGTGTGAAAAAAATTGGTTTGGTAAAATATGACGCTTTTCATGAAAATAAATCGAAGTTAAGCTTTGCTGTGGCGCTGTTAGATGAACGGGACACGGGATTTGTATTAAATGGAATGTATGTCCGCGGGCAGACTGTGACCTATTTAAAGCCTGTTGTTGAAGGACTTTCCGATTATGAATTAACGGAAGAAGAAATTGAGGCCATTAACAGTGCAAGAATGCAGTATGAAGAAAAAATGAAACAAAAATAATGTTTCACGTGAAACATAAAGAGACCCCACCGATAAGATGGGGCCTCTTTTTTATTAGATTAATTCACAAATATTGTTAGAAAATTCAATAGGGTCGTCCACAGTTAAGCCTTCAATGAGAAGTGCGCTGCCATATAAAATGTCGGCATATTTTTTGAGCTTCTCTTTGTCAGAAGCAAACAGTTCCTTAATTTTTTCAAACACCGGGTGGTCAACGTTAATTTCCAGAACCCGCTCTGCTTTCACCTTTTGGTCTGCCGGCATGGAATTAAGCACCTTTTCCATTTCAATGGAAAGCTCGCCACCGCTGGTAATGCACACCGGGTGAGATTTTAATCGGGTTGAAGCTTTCACGTCTTTCACTTTGTCGCCCAATGCATCTTTCATAAAGAGAAAAATTTCTTTGTTTTCTTCGCTTTCTTCCTGCTTTGCTTCTGTTTCAAAGCCTAAATCACCGGATGATACCGATTTAAATTCTTTTTCTTCATATTTGCCCAACATTTTAATTGCAAATTCGTCAATATCGTCGGTAAAGCAGAGAATGTCATATCCCTTGTCTTTCACCAGCTCTGTCTGGGGCAGCTTTTCAATTTTTTCGTTACTTTCTCCACAGGCATAGTAAATGAACTTCTGGTCTTCCGGCATTTTTTCAATATATTCTTTTAAAGAAACCAGTTTCTTTTCTTTGATGGAATAGAACAAAATTAAATCCTGAACAAGCTCCTTCTCCCGGCCAAATTCGTTATAAACAGAGAACTTTAGCTGGCGGCCAAAACCGGAATAAAACTTTTCATACGTTTCTCGGTCGTCTTTCATCAGCTTTATTAGCTCGCTCTTGATTTTTTTCTGCAAATTTTTTGCAATAATTTGAAGCTGACGGTCGTGCTGCAGCATTTCCCTGGAAATATTCAAAGAGAGGTCGGCAGAATCCACAAGTCCCTTCACAAAGCTAAAACAGTCGGGAAGTAAATCTGCACACTTGTCCATAATTAAAACGCCGTTGGCGTAAAGGGCAAGGCCCTTTTCAAAATCTTTTGAATAGTAGTCGTAAGGCGCCCTGGCAGGCAGGAACATCAGCGCCTTGTAGCTGGTAATGCCGTCTGCGCTGGTATGAATCACAGCGGCAGGATTGTCATAGTCAAAAAACTTTTCTTTATAAAAGTTGTTATAATCTTCGTCCTTCAGCTCTGATTTATTTTTCCTCCAAATAGGTACCATGGAGTTTAAGGTTTCATCTTCAAAATAATCCTCATATTCCGGCGTTTTGCCCTCGCCCTCTGTTCCCGGTTTTGGACGACTTTTCTTCACCATCATTTTAATGGGGTAACGAATGTAGTCGGAATATTTTTTGATGATGCGCCTGATGGTATATTCACTTAAAAATTCGTCGTAATTTTCTTCGTCGGCATTGGATTTTAAAGTAAGTATAATTTTGGTTCCAACCTCGTCTTTTGCAGATTTGGTCACGGTATAGCCGTCGGCACCCTCAGACTCCCATTTGTATGCGTCTTCCTCGCCGTATTTTTTACTAATGACAGTAACCTTGTCTGCCACCATGAACGCGGAATAAAAGCCAACGCCAAACTGGCCGATAATATCGTGGTCTTCCTCATGCTCCAAATCGGATTTAAAATCAAACGAACCGCTTTTGGCAATGGTTCCTAAATTCTCCTCCAGCTCTTCTTTGGACATGCCGATACCGGTATCTGAAATGGTCAGCGTACGGTTTTTTTCGTCTGTTTCAATCCGGATATAATAATCATCCTTATTAAAGGTAATGTTGTCGTCCGTCAGGGCGATATAATAGAGTTTGTCGATAGAGTCACTGGCATTGGACACTAATTCCCGCAGAAAAATTTCCTTATGAGTGTAGATGGAATGAATCATCATGTCTAAAAGCCGCTTCGACTCTGACTTAAATGCTTTTTTCGCCATCTTGAAAACCTCCAAAAAAAATATAATTAGCACTCTCGAACTCCGAGTGCTAATTATATTTTAACATTTTCACTTTATTTGTCAATAGCTTTTAGCAATGTTTTAATAATCTGTTAAAAAAGTGAAAAAATATTACAATTTATAGATAAAAATCATGATTGCCGATTCTTCTGAAAAATGTTCGGTTGTTAATAATCCAAGAGCTTGTGGCAATTCTCGGATTTAAAAAATACAGGCTTTCCGATGCATAGTTTTCACCACGCAAAGCGCGCTTCGCGGCAACAACGCTGTCACCCAATGGCGTATTGTAAATTGTGCCGTTCAAAATGGGGGTGAACTGAACGCCGTAATTCCTGTCAAAAATTACATCATAAATGTTATTTGCAAAAAGCGGGCTTTTCACACGGTTTAATACCACATTTGCCACAGCAATTTTTCCAATCATGGGTTCTCCCTGGCTTTCGGCGTTCACAATTCTGGAAAGCCAGTAAATGTCGTTGTCGGTATATCCCCTGTCCCCAATCATGGAGGCGGGCACCGTAACGCCCTGCGCCGTAATGTTCACCGTATAGGTGGAGGCATTCCAGCCCACCTTTGTGCTCAGTGTTTCCGCCACAAACCGCACCGGAACATAAAACCGGTCGGCCTTAATGACAGACGCCGTGTCCATTGTCACATTTTTTCCGTTTACCACCGCTGTTTTGTTATTTTTCTTTAACACGATTGTTGTATTTTTCCGTGTGATGGTTGCAGTAGATGATTTCTCATTCCAGTCAATTCTGTCTGCCCGCAGGGCTTCGGTTACGGCGCGGATGGGCACCATTGTGTAGCCCCCCTCCAAGTAGCCGGGGGTGTCAGATTTTATATAGTTTCCGTTCACGGTCAGACAAACGGGCGTCTCAAACAGTGTGTCGTTTGCATTCGCAACTGTTCTTGAATTTTCAAACATTGTGCTGGACAATAGAAGGAAAACAAGCGCAAGAATAAATTTCTTCATAAATTAACAAAAACCTCCCTTGCGCATCACTCGTTTTCCAGTATAATGAATATTCTGCATAAAATCAATGCAAAATTTCTGGAAAATCGGTAAAATCAAGGAAGGTTTTAAAGATTATTCTTTTGTAAACACGGTGTTTTGAATGAACGACTGCACAACGCTGTCGTTTATATCCACATAAACAGACAAGGTTACGTCATACCCTTTCACGTGGCCCATATACTGCGTTTTGCCATAGTCCGGCATGCTTACCCCATAAAACGCAATTCCGTTTACCGTAATGGGGCTAACCTCAGATGCAGTTCCTTTTGCGGCAATGTCCTTTGCCTTTTGCGCAACCTCCTGTTCAGAGGTGCCGGTTTCATAATACGTTACGTCCAAATAGGTCTGACTGTCGTCGTAAACAGTGAAGAACCCGGCGTCGCTGTTAATGCTTCTATCCTCGGCTTTAATCCCTTGAGGGAGCACAGTGGAAAAGTATTCTTCAAAATTATATTTAATGTTATTTCCCTCCGGCGACGTAGAAACCTGGGAGTTCAGCCCGGACAGGTTTTCTTCCTGCGCACCCTGGGAGGGTGTGCCGCCGCTTTCTTTTTTACATGCGGCAAACGAAAGGCTCAAAGCCAAAGCAATGGCAATGCATATTATTTTTTTCATTTTTTGTAGTTCCTTTCTTATTTTTTCTTTTCTCATTATAAAGAAAATATGAAAAAAAATCAATGTTTTTTTAAAATATTAATAAATTGTTGCAATTTCCTTCAAAATTTCATGGTGACAGCCTACGGTGGCCGCTAAAATATCACAGTTTGAAAAAATATTAATGTCGCCGCCTGAAAAATTTGTGATAATCCCACCGGCTTCCTGCAAAATTAAAGAACCTGCGGCAAAGTCCCATGGCTTTAAGTTTTGCTCGAAATAGCCGTCTGTGCGGCCTGCCGCAACAAAGCATAAATCAAGGGCGGCACTGCCGCTTCTGCGTATATCCTGCGCTTTTAAAAAAACATGTTTCAATAATTTAAACAGCTTGTCCGCCCGCTCTTTTTCATAGGGGGAGGTGCCTATGGAAATCAGTGCATCTGAGAGCGAAGCGGCGCCGGACACGTGAATGGGGATTCCGTTCAAATAAGCCCCACGGCCGCGTTCTGCGGTGAACAGCTCTTCAGAAAACGGATTATAAACCACACCCTTTGTGACAATGCCGTTTTCAACAAGCGCTAAGGACACCGCACTCATTTGATAGTCGTGAATGAGGTTTGTCGTCCCGTCTACAGGGTCTAACACAAAAACCGCTTTGCCGCGGTCAAATGAGCTGGTTTTATCCTCCTCGCCTAAAAAGTCAGCTTCAGGAAACTGTATTTTCAGCTGTTGCTTAATTTCGTTCTGCACGCTCAAATCTACAGCGGTTACAAAATCCGCTGCGCCTTTTTCTGTAATTTTTCCGGCCTGGCTGCGGTCTAAAATTATGTCTTTCACAGAAATGACGATTTTAATTAATGTTTCCACGTTTTTATGCTCCTTTTCTTTTTTTCAATTATATAGGAAGAAAGTAAGCCTGTCAACGAAAAGGGTCAAAAATTTTTTCAAAATTTGCAAAAAAAGCTTGACTTATAAAATGAACTGTGGTAGTATAATAAAATGCATTATAATCTCAAAATGGTATATTATGCATTAAAATCGGCAGTTGAGACTGCCGGGGGGTTAAAACTGTATTTTTGTAATATGACAATACATAAATTTAACCTTTGTAATCCTGAGTTTCGCGGATAAGGCTCGGATAAAAATTTGAATGAGGTGGTTGAGCTTATGGTACATCCGATTCAGTTGGGCAGAAATCAGAGAATGAGTTATGCCAAAATCGATGAGGTATTGGAAATGCCAAACCTGATTGAGGTGCAGAAAAACTCATATAACTGGTTCTTGGAGGAAGGCTTGAAAGAAGTCTTGCGCGACATCTCTCCCATCACCGATTATACAGGAAATCTGATTTTAGAGTTTATTGACTATAAACTTGAAACAAACAGAATCAAATATTCTGTGGAAGAGTGTAAGGAAAGAGACACAAATTATGCGGCACCGCTCAAAGCAAAGGTGCGTCTGATTAACAAGGAAACGGGTGAGGTCAAAGAACAGGAAATATTCATGGGTGATTTCCCGCTGATGACGGAACAGGGTACCTTTATTATCAACGGCGCTGAGAGGGTTATTGTCAGCCAGCTGGTGCGCTCGCCCGGAATTTATTATGCCATGGAGCATGATAAAACAGGAAAAGAGCTCTATTCCTCAACTGTAATTCCCTATCGGGGAGCCTGGCTTGAATATGAAAACGACGTAAACGATGTTTTGTCAGTGCGTATCGACAGAACAAGAAAAATTCCCATCACCGTGTTAATCCGGGCGCTGGGCGTTGAAACAGACGGCGAAATTCTGGATTTGTTTGGTGAAACCGAAGCTCTTTTAAATACATTGGAAAAAAGCAGTGCAATTCAGTCGTCAGACGATGCACTGATTGAAATTTATAAAAAGCTCCGCCCAGGGGAGCCTCCCACGGTGGAAAGCTCAAAAAGCCTGCTGTTTGGTCTGCTGTTTGACCCGAAACGTTACGATTTGGCCGGTGTTGGACGGTATAAGTTTAACAAAAAGCTTGCCATCAGCGCAAGAATTGCCAATCAGGTAGCCAAAGAACCCATTGCCAACCCCGAAACCGGCGAAGTGATGATTGACGCCGGGCAGTTTATTTCAAGGACTGCGGCTGAGGACATTGAAAAGGCCGGCGTGAACCGTGTTATTTTAGACGTAAACGGCGCACCCGTTGTTGTGTTCTCGAACGGCATGGTAGACCTTAACGATTATATCTCATTTGACGCTTCTGATATTACGCACGAAAAGGTCAGCAAAAAGGTTTTAGACGAAATATTAGAGAATTTTGAGTCGGAAGAAGAAATAAAAGACCAGCTGCAAAGAAGGCTCGACGAGCTGGTTCCGAAACATATTATTATCGACGATATTATGGCGTCCATCAACTATCAGATTGGACTGTTATACGGCATTGGAACAACCGACGACATTGACCATTTGGGCAACCGCCGGCTGCGCTGCGTGGGTGAGCTGCTGCAGAACCAGTTTAGAATTGGCCTTTCCAGAATGGAGCGTGTTGTCCGCGAGAGAATGACCATTCAGGACTTAGATATTGTAACGCCCCAGGTGCTGATTAATATCCGCCCCATTGTGGCAACCATAAAAGAATTTTTTGGCTCGTCCCAGTTGTCCCAGTTCATGGACCAGTTAAACCCGCTCTCTGAGCTGACACATAAAAGAAGGCTTTCGGCTTTGGGGCCGGGCGGTTTATCCCGTGAGCGTGCGGGCTTCGAGGTCCGCGATGTGCACTATTCCCACTATTCGAGAATGTGCCCCATTGAAACACCGGAAGGCCCGAACATCGGCCTGATTTCTTCCCTGGCAACCTATGCAAGAATTAATGAGCATGGGTTTATTGAAGCACCCTACAGAAAGGTTGACAAGGAAAAGGGCATTGTAACAGATGTGATTGAATATATGACGGCGGACGTAGAGGACGAATATATTGTAGCCCAGGCCAACGAACCGCTGGACGAGGAAGGGCATTTTCTGACGAAAAAGGCCACCGTCCGCTACCGCGATGAGATTTTGGAAGTGGAAGTTGGCAAGGTTGACTATATGGACGTATCGCCCAAACAGGTGGTTTCGGTTGCTACGGCCATGATACCATTTTTGGAAAACGACGACGCAAACCGTGCCTTAATGGGCGCCAACATGCAGCGCCAGGCGGTTCCGCTTCTGCGCACCGATTCCCCCATTGTGGGAACGGGTATGGAATTCCAGGCGGCAAGAGACTCCGGCGTGGTTGTTTTGGCAAAAGAAGACGGCGTGGTTTCTAAAGTAAGCGCCGACGAGATTGTAATTAAAGAAGATAACGGAAATTCTCATAAATATAAACTGATTAAATTTACCCGTTCCAACCAGGGAACCTGCATCAACCAAAAACCCATTGTTTCCGCTGGTGAAAAGGTGAAAAAGGGCGACATCATTGCAGACGGCCCGTCTACCAACAACGGCGAAATTGCACTGGGCCGCAACATTTTAATCGGTTTCATGACCTGGGAAGGTTATAACTACGAGGACGCAATGCTCATCAATGAAAAACTTGTTCGTGATGACATTTTAACCTCCATCCATATAGAAGAATATGAGTGCGAAGCACGAGACACCAAGCTGGGTGCGGAAGAAATTACCCGCGACATTCCCAACGTAGGCGAGGACGCACTAAAAGATTTAAATGAGCGCGGCATTATCCGCGTGGGTGCAGAAGTCCGTTCGGGTGACATTTTAGTGGGTAAGGTTACGCCAAAGGGCGAAACAGAGCTCACGGCGGAAGAACGTCTGCTCCGTGCAATTTTTGGCGAAAAAGCAAGGGAAGTGCGCGACACATCGCTGCGGGTTCCCCACGGCGAAGCAGGCATCATTGTAGATGTTATCACCTTTGACCGGGACAAGGGCGACGAGCTCCCCCCCGGCGTAAACCAGCTGGTTCGTTGCTATATTGCACAGAAACGTAAAATCTCCGTGGGCGACAAAATGGCTGGCCGCCACGGTAACAAGGGTGTTATCTCCAGAATTCTTCCGGAAGAAGACATGCCGTTTTTACCGGACGGCACACCTTTGGAAATTGTGTTAAACCCGCTGGGCGTTCCGTCCCGAATGAACATTGGTCAGGTTTTAGAGGTTCACCTGGGCCGCGCGGCCAAAGAGCTTGGCTGGAAAATTGCCACCCCTGTTTTAGACGGCGCCACAGAAGAAGATATTATGGCAACACTAATTGAGGCGGGGCTGGACACAGACGGCAAAACAGTGCTTTACGACGGCAGAACCGGCGAACCGTTTGATAACCGGGTAACCGTAGGCATTATGTATATCTTAAAATTGTGCCACTTGGTTGACGACAAAATCCACGCACGTTCCACCGGCCCATATTCATTGGTTACGCAGCAGCCTTTGGGCGGTAAAGCTCAGTTCGGCGGACAGCGGTTTGGTGAAATGGAAGTTTGGGCGCTGGAAGCTTACGGTGCGGCATATACATTGCAGGAAATTCTAACAGTGAAATCGGACGATATTGTTGGACGTGTGAAAACGTATGAGGCCATTGTGAAAGGAGACAGCGTTCCCCAGCCGGGAATTCCGGAATCGTTTAAGGTTTTGATTAAGGAACTTCAGAGCTTGTGTCTTGACATGAGGGTGTTAGACGAAGGCGGCAACGAGGTGACCTTGAAAGACTCCTCTGAGGAGGAAGAAGAGGCGAACCTGGGTATGACCGTAAGGGACGACAAAGCGTTTATCAACCTCGACATGGACGACGAGGAAGAAAGCACCGAGGAAGCGGAAGAGGAATTAGACGGTGTGGACATTGAGGAAGATGAAACCCTTTTCATTGAGGAAGAAGAGGAAACGGTAAGCGAAGAGGATGATTTTGAAGACGAGTTTGATGACGAAGATGATGATTCAGGCTTCTTCGACGACGAGTCGGATCTTTTGTAAAAACGCTGAATCAAATTCTTGTAAATGGAGATGAGACGATTGTCAGAAAACACATTTGATGCAATAAAAATAGGTCTCGCATCGCCGGATATGATCAGAAGCTGGTCCCACGGTGAGGTAAAAAAGCCGGAGACAATCAACTACAGAACGCTGAAGCCGGAACGCGACGGCCTGTTCTGCGAGCGTATCTTCGGCCCAACAAAGGACTGGGAGTGCCACTGCGGTAAATATAAACGAATTCGTCACAAGGGAATTGTCTGCGACCGCTGCGGCGTTGAAGTAACCCGTGCCCGCGTCCGTCGTGAACGGATGGGTCACATTGAGCTGGCGGCACCGGTTTCCCACATTTGGTATTTTAAGGGAATTCCGTCCCGCATGGGCCTTTTGCTGGACATGACGCCGAGAATGCTGGAAAAGGTATTATATTTTGCGGCATATGTGGTTATTAACCCCGGCGCACGCACAGAGCTGGAAAAGAAACAAATCCTGTCGGAACAGGAATACAGGGAATACAGTGAAAAATACGGCGACCGGTTCCGCGCCGGCATGGGTGCGGAAGCAATTAAAGAGCTTTTAGATGAAATTGACTTAGATGCCCTTTCCAAAGAAATTAAAACGGACTTAGAGGGCGCCTCGGGCCAGAAAAAAGTTCGCCTGATTAAACGGTTAGAGGTTGTGGAATCGTTCCGGCTTTCGGGCAACAACCCGTCTTGGATGATTTTAGACGTGATTCCCGTCATTCCGCCGGATATCCGTCCTATGGTTCAGTTGGACGGCGGCCGGTTCGCGACAAGCGATTTAAACGATTTATACAGAAGGGTAATTAACCGAAACAACCGTTTGAAAAAATTGTTGGATTTGGGCGCTCCTGAGATTATTGTAAGAAATGAAAAAAGAATGCTGCAGGAAGCCGTTGACGCGCTGGTTGACAACGGCAGACGGGGCCGCCCCGTAACCGGTCCGGGCAACAGACCTTTAAAATCCCTTTCCGATATGCTGAAGGGAAAACAGGGCCGTTTCCGCCAGAACCTTTTGGGAAAACGTGTGGACTATTCCGGCCGTTCTGTTATCGTAGTAGGTCCGGAACTGAAAATTTACCAGTGCGGCCTGCCGAAAGAAATGGCAATTGAGCTGTTTAAGCCTTTTGTAATGAAAAAGCTTGTAAACGACGGTGTTGCCCACAACATTAAGAGCGCAAAACGCATGGTGGAACGCTTAAAACCCGAGGTTTGGGACGTTTTAGACGACGTTATCAAAGACCATCCGGTGCTGTTAAACCGCGCGCCTACCTTGCATAGATTAGGTATTCAGGCATTCGAGCCGATTTTGGTAGAGGGCAGGGCATTGAAGCTTCACCCGCTGGTATGTACAGCATATAACGCGGACTTTGACGGCGACCAGATGGCGGTTCACGTGCCGCTGTCCCCGGAAGCGCAGGCAGAAGCAAGGTTCTTAATGCTTTCCGCCAACAACCTGTTAAAACCCCAGGATGGCCGTCCTGTTACCGTTCCTACCCAGGACATGGTTTTGGGCAGCTATTACCTGACGCTTGTAAAACCAAAAGAAGTGAAAATTACCGATCCCGGTGACTCTGAGAATTTTAAAGAGGGCCAGATTGTAAACTACATGTACTCCGTGCCCGGAAAGCCCAGCGTTTTGGCAGAAAATGCCGAGCTTGAGTCTGTTGGAAAGCGGGCGGCCGCCTTTACGGAGGAGGACTGTTACCAGGGTGAAGTTGGAGAAGGAAAAGTATTTTCCTCCTTTAACGAAGCATTTTTGGCTTACACCAACGGCGTTGTCGGGCTTCATGCGCCAATCCGCGTCCGCATGACCAGCGAAGACGGAGATTCCGGCATGATTGACTGCACGGTAGGCAGGCTGATTTTTAACGAATACCTTCCCCAAGATTTGGGATTTGTAGACAGAACACTTGCGGAAAACAAGTTTGTTTTGGAAGTGGATTTCCTCTGCGGAAAAAAACAGCTGGGACAAATTATTGATAAGTGTATCCAGGTACATGGCCTCACCAAAACAGCCGTTGTGCTTGACACCATTAAAGCAATGGGCTTTAAATATTCCACCCGGGGCGCAATCACTGTCAGCGTATCTGACATTGAGGTGCCGGAAAAGAAAAAGACGCTGCTTGCCGCTGCGGAAGACCGTGTGGACAAAATTACAAAACAGTTTAACCGCGGTCTGATTTCTGATGAAGAGCGTTATAAGCTTGTAATCGAAACCTGGACCAAAACCATAGACGACGTCACAGACGCCCTGATGGACAACTTAGACCAGTATAACCCCATCTTTATGATGGCGGACTCTGGCGCCCGTGGTAGTAAAAACCAGATTCGTCAGCTGGCTGGTATGCGTGGACTGATGAACGATACCTCCGGTAAAATCATCGAGATCCCAATCAGAGCAAACTTCCGTGAGGGCTTAAATGTGCTGGAATATTTCGTTTCATCCCACGGCGCAAGAAAAGGTCTTGCCGACACGGCCTTAAGAACCGCCGACTCGGGTTATCTTACCCGCCGTTTGGTTGACGTATCTCAGGACGTTATCATCCGCGAGGAGGACTGCGGAACCGCCGACGGCATTGAGGTTATGGCAATCACCGAGGGCAAAGAGGTAATTGAAAGCTTAGAAGACAGACTTTCCGGCCGGTTCCCGGTGGGCAACATTGTCCATCCGGAAACGGGAGAGATTTTAGCAACGCCGGATACGCTCATTGACGAAAAGCTTGCAATTCAAATTGTAAAAGCCGGCGTAACGAAAGCGACGATCCGCTCCGTGCTGACCTGTAAATCCAAGGTTGGTATCTGTGCAAAATGTTACGGCTCCAACTTGGCAAGCGGAAAAATTGTGCCCGCAGGTGAAGCGGTGGGCATTATTGCGGCACAGTCTATCGGCGAGCCGGGTACGCAGCTTACCATGAGAACGTTCCACACCGGCGGTGTTGCCGGCGACGACATCACACAGGGTCTTCCCCGTGTTGAGGAGCTGTTTGAGGCAAGAAAGCCCAAAGGCCTTGCAATTTTAACAGAGATTGCAGGCAGGGTTAGCATTGTTGAAAACAAAAAGAAACGCGAAATTGTTGTAACCAACGACGAAACAAAAGATGCAAAGACCTATTTAATTCCATATGGGTCGCGAATTAAGGTATTGGAGGGCGACATGCTTTCTGTGGGCGACGAGCTTACGGAGGGAAGCATCAATCCCCATGATATTTTAAGAATTAAAGACGTTACCGCTGTTCAGCAGTATTTGATTAAAGAAGTGCAGCGCGTTTACAGACTGCAGGGTGTTGACATTAACGACAGGCATATCGAGGTTATTGTGCGCCAGATGCTCCGTAGGGTGCGGATTGAAGAATCGGGCGACACGAAATTTCTGTCCGGCTCGTTGGTGGACATCAATGAGTTCAATTCCGTAAACGAACAGCTGATTGCAGAGGGCAAAACGCCCGCTGTGTGCTCCAGAATTATTCTCGGAATCACAAAGGCAGCCTTAACGACAGATTCGTTCCTGTCCGCTGCGTCGTTCCAGGAAACCACCAGGGTTCTTACGGAAGCCGCAACCAAGGGCAGGGTTGATCCGCTGGTCGGCCTAAAAGAAAATGTCATCATAGGTAAGCTTGTTCCCGCAGGTACCGGCATGACAAAATATCAGAATACACAGATTGAGCGGAACACGCCGATTATCGCATCCATTGACGAGTATGACAGCGATTTTGTGTCGAGAAATATGGACTATATCGGCTCCAATGTAATTCCGGATGCAGATGAAGAAGTTCTTTAAAATTTTTAATTGACACGAAAGTTTCAATATGGTAGAATAAGAAATGGTGTTTGTAGAGGAAAGGAATGACGAAACTTATGCAGACCGATTTGCTTAACGCCCCGTTTTTTGTGGGACTGAAGCAATCTACAGATGCAATTAAAAACGGAAAAGCGGCTAAGGCTTTTGTTGCAAACGACGCAGACGACCATGTTCGCCTGCCGTTTGTGGCGCTGTGCAGCGAGCATGGGGTTCCGGTGGAGTTTTGCGAAACCAAGGCAAAGCTCGGTAAGGATTTTGGAATTAATGTGAGTGCAGCCTGCGCCGTGCTTCTAAAATGATTTATGCTTTATATTATGTTTTATAATATAGATTTATTATTTGAAGAAAGGAGGAAATCGTTTCATGCCTACGTTTAACCAGCTTGTGAGAAAAGGTAGGGAAACTTCTGTAAAAAAATATACAGCGCCGGCTCTTTTAAAGAACTTAAATACGCTGAAGAAGAAAACTACCAACTTAAACTCTCCTCAGAAAAGAGGCGTTTGCACTTCTGTTAAAACAATGACACCGAAAAAGCCGAACTCGGCACTTCGTAAAATGGCCAGGGTACGTCTTACAAACGGTATTGAAGTATCTGCTTACATTCCCGGCGTTGGTCACAACCTTCAGGAACACAGCGTTGTTTTAATCAGAGGCGGCAGAGTAAAAGACCTCCCTGGTGTAAGATACCACATCATCCGCGGCACATTGGATACTGCGGGCGTTGCAAACCGTAACCAGGCGAGATCGAAGTATGGCGCGAAAAAAGCAAAAGCAAAGAAATAATTTGCGCTAAAATCACATAGGTGTCGGTACGTTATTCATGAAAGATTTCCTGTAATATTGTACTGCACTGACGATGTCAAACAAAAAGTTTGCATTGAGTACCTGTGATTTCATTTCACAAAAATAATGAAGGAGGGAAGAAAGGTGCCAAGAAGAAGTTTTATTGCGAAAAGAGAAGTATTGGCTGACCCGGTTTACAACAGCACGGTTGTTACACGTTTGATTAACAATATCATGCTGGACGGTAAAAAAGGTACCGCACAGAAAATTGTGTACGGTGCATTTGATATCATCAAAGAAAAGACAGGTAAAGAACCTTTAGAGGTGTTTAACGCTGCAATGGCGAACATTATGCCTGTTTTGGAAGTAAAAGCAAGACGTGTCGGCGGTGCTACCTATCAGGTTCCGATTGAAGTTCGTCCTGAAAGACGGCAGACGCTGGGCCTTCGCTGGCTCACGCTTTACAGCCGCGCAAGAGGCGAAAAGACCATGAGGGAAAGACTGGCAGCAGAGATTATGGACGCTGTGAACAACACAGGTTCCTCTGTGAAAAAGAGAGAAGATACGCACAAAATGGCAGAAGCAAACAAGGCTTTTGCACATTACAGATGGTAATTTTAACGGAAACGATCATAAATTGTTAATTTTCACGGCAAAGCCGTGTATCCGTGAAATTTTTGGATAAAATATTGCGTGATACTCACGTATTATTTGAAGAAAGGAGGAAATTTGGTGGCAAGAGAATATTCTTTAGCAAAAACAAGAAATATCGGTATCATGGCACATATTGATGCCGGTAAAACCACCACGACAGAAAGAATTTTGTTCTATACAGGCGTCAACCACAAAATCGGTGAAACCCATGAGGGTGCTGCAACGATGGATTGGATGGCACAGGAGCAGGAAAGAGGTATTACCATTACCTCCGCTGCTACAACCTGTCACTGGCTCAATCATAGAATCAATATCATCGATACCCCGGGACACGTTGACTTCACCGTTGAAGTTGAGCGTTCTCTGCGTGTGTTGGACGGCAGCGTAACGGTTTTCTGTGCAAAAGGTGGCGTTGAGCCCCAGTCAGAGACTGTTTGGCGTCAGGCTGACACCTATAAGGTTCCGCGTATGGCTTATGTAAATAAGATGGACATTATGGGTGCAGACTTCTATAATGTTGTCGACATGATGAAAACGAGGCTAAAATGTAATGCTGTTCCAATTCAAATTCCAATTGGTTCGGAGGAAACATTTAAAGGTTTGGTTGACTTAGTAGAAAACAAAGCATATGTTTACTACGATGACCTTGGGAAAGATATCCGCGAGGAGGAAATTCCCGAAGATTTAAAGGAAAAGGCAGAGGAATATAGAATTAATATGCTGGAAGCGGTTGCTGAAACCAGCGAAGAACTGATGGAAAAATATTTGGAGGAGGGAACTTTAACCGTCCCCGAAATTAAAAAGGCTCTTCGTGCAGGCACAATTTCCAACGAAATCGTTCCTGTTCTGTGCGGAACATCCTATAAAAATAAAGGTGTTCAGAAGCTACTTGACGCAATTGTTGATTATATGCCCGCCCCGACAGACGTTGCCGCAATCCGCGGAACAGATCCTGCCACAGGCGAAGAAGTGGAAAGCCCGTCTTCTGACGACGCTCCGTTTGCCGCTTTGGCATTTAAAATTATGGCAGACCCCTTTGTTGGTAAGCTGTGCTTTTTCCGCGTATATTCCGGAACGCTGGATGCCGGTTCCCACGTTTTAAACTCTACAAAAGATGTGAAGGAACGTATTGGCCGTATTCTGCAGATGCATGCAAACGACAGAAAGGATATTGACAAGGTTTATTCCGGAGATATCGCTTCGGCCGTTGGTTTAAAGAGTACCACAACCGGTGATACACTATGCGACCCGAACCACCCGATTATCTTAGAATCCATGGAATTCCCTGACCCGGTTATCCGTGTTGCAATTGAACCGAAAACTAAAGAGGGCCAGGAAAAAATGGGTATTGGTCTGGCAAGGCTTGCAGAGGAAGACCCGACCTTTAAAACCTATACGGACGAGGAAACAGGGCAGACCATCATCGCTGGTATGGGTGAGCTTCACTTGGAAATTATCGTTGACAGACTCATGCGCGAATTTAAGGTAGAAGCGAACGTTGGTAAGCCCCAGGTTGCTTATAAGGAAACCATTCGGAAAACGGTTGAAGTGAACCATAAATATGCAAGACAGTCCGGTGGTAAAGGCCAGTATGGTCACGTTGTAATGACGTTAGAGCCCTTAGAGGCAGGCGGCGGATATGAATTCGTAAATAAAATTGTCGGCGGTGCCATTCCGAAGGAATATATCCCGGCAGTTGACGCAGGTATTCAGGGCGCAATGCAGACCGGTGTTTTGGCAGGCTACAACGTAGTTGACGTTAGGGTTACCTTAATCGACGGTTCTTACCACGAAGTTGACTCATCGGAAATGGCGTTTAAAATTGCTGCGTCCATGGGATTTAAAGACGGCTGTAAAAAGGCAGATCCGGTATTAAAAGAGCCTATCATGCAGGTTGACGTCATTGTTCCTGAGGAATATATGGGCGACGTTATGGGCGACTTAAACTCACGTCGCGGACAGATTCAGGGTATGGAAGCACGTCCCGGCGCGCAGATGATTCATTCGTTTGTTCCGCTTTCTGAAATGTTTGGTTATGCAACAGAGCTTCGCTCCAGAACACAGGGCCGTGGTCAGTATACCATGCAGCCCAGCCATTATGAGGAAGTTCCCAAGAGCATTCAGGAACAGATTATTAACTCTCGTACGAAAAAAGATTAATTTTCTATTGATTTTTTTCGTATTTAATTGTAAAATAAAACTAATAAAAAACTAAAACTAAAATAAACATTTAGGAGGAAAACAAAATGGCAAAAGCGAAATATGAGAGATCAAAGCCTCATGTTAACATTGGTACAATTGGTCACGTTGACCATGGTAAGACAACATTGACAGCTGCAATCACAAAGGTTCTCAGCTTAAGAGGCGCAGCAGATTTTAAAGCTTACGACCAGATCGACGGCGCACCGGAAGAAAGAGAAAGAGGTATTACAATCTCCACCGCTCACGTTGAGTATGAAACAGAAAACAGACACTATGCTCACGTTGACTGCCCGGGACACGCTGACTATGTTAAGAACATGATCACAGGCGCAGCACAGATGGACGGCGCTATCTTAGTTGTTTCCGCTGCAGACGGTGTTATGCCTCAGACAAGAGAGCACATCCTGCTGGCAAGACAGGTTGGCGTTCCTTACATCGTTGTATTTATGAACAAGGCTGACCAGGTTGACGATCCTGAGCTGTTAGAGCTCGTTGAGATGGAAATTCGTGAACTTTTAACAGAGTATGAATTCCCGGGTGACGACACACCGATCATCACAGGTTCTGCTTTAGCAGTTTTAGAAAGCGATTCAACAGACATCAATGCACCTGAATATGAGCCCATCTTAAAGCTCATGGACGCTGTTGACTCTTTCATTCCCACACCGGAACGTGCTTCTGGTCTTCCGTTCTTAATGCCAGTCGAGGACGTATTCTCCATCACAGGCCGTGGTACGGTTGCTACAGGCAGAGTTGAAAGAGGAACACTGAACTTAAATGATGAAGTTGAAATCACAGGTTTAGCTGACGAGCCGAGAAAAGTTGTTGTAACCGGTATCGAAATGTTCAGAAAGCTTCTTGACCAGGCTGAAGCAGGCGACAACATCGGCGCGCTTCTCCGTGGCGTTCAGAAGAACGAAATCGAAAGAGGCCAGGTTTTAGCAAAACCCGGCACAATTCATCCCCACACACAGTTTAAGGGTGAAGTTTACGTTCTGACAAAGGAAGAAGGCGGACGTCATACACCGTTCTTCAACAACTACAGACCGCAGTTCTATTTCAGAACAACGGACGTTACAGGCGTAATTAAGCTTCCCGACGGCGTTGAAATGTGCATGCCCGGCGACAATGTAACCATGGAAGTTGAACTGATTACACCTATCGCTATTGAAGAAGGACTCCGTTTCGCTATTCGTGAAGGCGGCAGAACAGTTGGTTCCGGCGTTGTATCTTCTGTTATTAAATAATTCATTATTTTTTGACATAAACGGCATAGTCTAAATAGACTATGCCGTTTTTTTATTGTGAAAATAAACAAATTTTAAGGCATTTTTTTGATAAATTGAACAAAATTAATAAATTTTTATATTAAATTCTTTCTTTTACAGGTCAAATATGATACAATAAAAGCGTATAAATATGTAATGACGCATTACAAGAGAGAGAGGGAGACAAAAATGAGGACAATGCAAAAATGTTTATCATCCTTTTTAGCTGTTTCTGTTATTTTAATGTCACTGCTCATACCAATGGCCGCAGCAGCAGACGAATGTAAAATTGAAACGGCTGGAAACGCAGTGAGAATTATTCCGACAAACACATCTTTTACAAAAGATACGGCCCGGGAGTTTATATTCACGGTTCCCGAAGCCGGTGATTATGCGGTATTTTTTTCACAAACAGCAGCTAAAAACGACTACACTGTTACCTTTACCCCAACAGCGGGCGGGGAAACCGTTTTGTTCAACACGGGCAAAACATCAGAACAGAGCGGAAATAATTACAGCTATATCCGTGTAGGCGCAGCAGGCGGAGCAAAATCAGCCTCATCAACACTTCCAGCGGGAGAATGTACCATTGCAATTACACCAACTGTTGCAGATGCTGTTATAAATTACATTGATATCAGATGCACCACCATTTCCGTAGATGGGTCTAAGCAGGCCATTTATCCTTCCGATTACAATGCATATGCGAATGTTGGTTCTCCTGGACATGTTAACGGCATGATTAACAATGCGAACACAAAAGTGCCCGGTTATACGTATGTGTCGGATTACAACAGCGATTCATTTACAGCAAAGCGGACGGACGACCGTTACATCCACGTAAACGGCGGTGTGACCGTGACTTATAAGCTAAATGTTCAAAAAGCCGGAAACTACGCTGTTATGGTGGATCAGCGTTTCTATTCTTATAATGCAAAAGCAGATGAAAGCACAAATAACCGAACGGGCTCTATGGTGTTGGCTTTAGACGGCGAACAGGTCTACACAAAGAGCGATACGATTATAGTAAAGGGAAACGGCGGAACGACAGATGACGGAACCCGCGAGTGGCACATTGTTAATATGGCGCTGACCGAAGGCCCCCACGAAATTACATATAAAATGAATACCCTGGGGTCTTATTTCTATCATTTCACCATTGAGGAATTGACAGAGTATAACGATAAGGTTGTCACTGTGGACAATAACCTGACAAGAATAGAATCAGATGCGTCTGCAAAAACAATTGCGGCAGGAACGACCAGGAACTTTGAATTTACCGTTCCGGTTACCGGCTCCTATATCTTTGCAACGCAGCATCCAAAAACATTTTCAGGTAAGATATCTGCCACAGTAAGAAACCAGTCCACATTGGAAACCACAGAAATTTACAACGGCACCTGGGCTGACGACCAGAATAGTAAATATGCTAAAATTGGCGATAGCAAAACACAGCCGGTGATGTTAGAGGCCGGTGTTGCCTATGAGCTTTCCATTACACCAGACACCGAGCTTACGGCAGATTTCGTTGACGTTTTAAGAACAGAAATTCCCATAGATGGAAAAACAGCAATTCCGCCGCAATATATTACAGATTCAAACTTAACGTTAACGCATTTAAACAGCGACGACACAACAGGCACAGTGATCCCATCCGAGGGCTACACCCTTGTAGGCGATTACAGAAGCCAGGAGCTTGCGTCTCCGTCTGAAGGCACCCTTATTGGTGTTTATATGAACAATAATGGCAGCTATGCTTCCTATACGCTTGACGTACAAACACCTGGGTACTATAAATTTGACATTGCCGCTGGCCATTGGCAATCTGAAGACCTCACAGGAAAGCTGTTTTTCGCAATTAACGGCGCAGGGTTTGGTTCCGATACCTACAGTGCTACAGCGGCGGTAAAAAACGATACACTCTCTACGCCTGCAATTTATTTAGGCACTGGCAAGCAGACACTGACCGTTACCAATAAGAGTGGAAACGGCTGTGGGATGTATTTGAAATATCTGTTGGCGGAACCCGCAAGTGCCGGAACCGGCATTGTGGACGCAACAGAGCTTCCGGCAACGGTTGTTCCCAATCTTGCTTCCGATTTTACCGGACTTATCGGGGCAGACGGAATGGCTCTCGATAACGGGCAAAGCATATCTTGGAACATTGAAACCACAGAAATTGCCGCTGATTTAAGACTGCTCAGCGGAACAATTCCGGAAGGCGCACAGGTTTCGGTTAAAATAGACGACGCTGCGGCGGAAACGGTTCTTCTTTCGCAGCTGGGAGTGCTTTTTGAAAGCAAATCCTTTACTGCCGGAACACACGTTTTAACCATTCAGTCCCTAACCGACGGCGTGGTGTTGGGCCAGTTGAACCTGTGTGAACACAAGGAGCCAGTTCAAATTGTCGCAGGCGCAGCAAGAACAAAAACAGATTTGACAAACGGGCTGTTGCTAAGCGGCAGCGGAAGTCTTGAGGCAGCTGCAGGAACATTGAATCCGTCATCCTGTTACCTAATCACATTTGATATTGCAGACCAGGGCTATTACACTGTTTATGTAAATGCAACTATATTGCAGTGCAGCTATAAAGCATATTTTGATGGTGTTGACGTGACCAACAAATGGTATTATGCCACAGGGTCGAACAGCACAGAACCGGCGAAATCGGCGCAGGATAAAAAGCTTGCGGTTCCAATGCAGCTTGATGCCGGACAGCATACCTTTATTTTAGAAAGCTTAGAGGGTTATACGGCCAATCTTTCCAGCCAAATTGAACTCCGTCGGGTAGATGGTCCGTTATATGCAGACGTATCAAGCGGCGAGCGGGTAATTCCTGCGTGGGACTTCATTTCTTCAAATGTTACGACAGACGGATGGTGGTTTGCACATCAATATACCCAGGGGGCGCAGATGGATAAAACCGCCAAGGGCTATGAAGATTTTGTAGTCCGCAACGTGGTTTTAGACAGTGCAAGCGGTAACCAGGGCTGGACATATTCCGTTACAGTTCCTGAGGACGGATTATATGATTTTGGTTTTTATCATTCTAATGCTACCTCGGGTGTACGGGTAACGGTGGACGACAATCCCGAAGTAATATATCGTCCAACGAGTGCCTCCACAGTTACAAAATTTAATGCTCCCGACCCGATGTTCCTTACGGCTGGAACGCATACTGTTACGGTGCGGAAGGAAAGTGTTGCCGGAACGCTCAGATTTAACGGCCTAAGCTTTACAAAACGCAGTTCTGTAACTGTTGATGAAAAAAGCCATTCAGCTCAGGTTTGTGTTGGCTTTGAAATCGCTGTAACCGGTAAGGTTGTCACAGCACTGTACAGCGGACCGGAACTCGTGGGTATTTCCATAACGGATGCGGCAAACGCAAAGGACGTAAACGTTCAGGTGAAAAACCTTTCTGCCACGCCAGATTCCGCCAAGGTAATGGTTTGGAGAGATTTAGACAATGTGGAACCTTTGATGAAAAATATCACTTTTAGTGCGGATACGCAGGAATGGATTGCAATAAAATAAAGTTTTCTACAAAAGATAACCCCCCTTATGACAGCGTCGTAAGGGGGATTACTGTTTAGGCAAATAATGGGTTGACAAAGTATGGTTTGCGTAGTAAAATAGGTAGCGTATGATTTGGGCAGCGCAATGAAACGACCTGTTTGACGGATCTTTTGTGTCCGGGAAAGGGAAGCGGAGTTTATCATGAAACGAAACGCACCGGTAAAAACAGCGGAACTAATTAAAATCGCAATACCTTGCCTAATCGAGCAATTTTTGCTCGTTGTCGCCGGCATTATTTCCACCGCCATCGTAGGCAGATTGGGCAAAGCCGAGCTTACCGCAGCAACCATGTGCGCAAATTTGGTGGGGTGGCTGCAATGTATGTATGTGGGGCTGTCTGTTGGCTCAACAATTGTCGTTGGACGGATTTGGGGCGCAGGAGATAAAGATGGCGTAAAAGACGTGTTCGATCAGTCGCTAAAGCTCAACATCATGATTAGTGTCACCATTATGATTATTCTTCTGGTGCTGAAAAAACAAATTATCGGTCTGTTTTTCGGCGGTGCAGAACAGTCGGTTTTAGATAATATGTATTTGTATATGCCTTATTGCATGGCAAGCATGCCGGCTACGGCTTTCACCACAATCGTCGGCTCCTCACAGCGGGGAACAGGGGACAATAAAACTTCGCTGGTGGGCACGGCTTCATTAAATATTTCAAATGTCATTTTAACACCAATTCTCATTTACGGCGTATCATGGCTGAATATACCGGCTATGGGGCTGACTGGCGCCGGAATTGCCTTTGTTTCTGTGCGGTATATTGCCGTTATCTGCCTGACAATTTACATTTTCGCCACCAAAAAACCAATTCTTCCCCGCCGCTGGAACTTAAAACTGAAAAAGGAAACCATTCTGCGTATCATTCATGTTGCAGTTCCGTCGGCCGTGGAACAGTTTTTGTTCCAGGGTGGATTTGTAATGCTGCAGACCGTGCTGATAACCTTTGGAACGGTTTTTCAGGCGGGATATCAAATCGGGGCGAACCTGAACGGAATCATCTGTGTTCCGTCTCAGGCTATTTCTGTGGCCACCACAGCGCTGATTTCTCAGGCACTGGGATCAAACAGTTTAGACGATGCAGAAGAAATCGTAAAGGCAAACAAGTTCATCATATGGTCGGTTTTCAGCGTTATTGGCGTACTATTTTTCTTCGGAGCACCATTGTTGGTTAAGCTATATACAAATGAAACAGAAGTGATTCAAGAAGCTGTCTTTTTTGTGCGGCTTTTTGCAGTGGAATCGTTTGCGGTAGGATATATGCAGGCGATGACCGGCGTGCTAAAGGGGGCCGGCGATGTGCGATATACTGCCATAACCAGTGCTATAGCCCTTTGGGGCGGCAGAATTTTCGGCACATGGATACTGGCGAAAATAACCGGAAACGGTCATGTTGCAATGGCAATCGGTCTCAGTCTGGATTTCTTCTCTCGGGCATTTTTATATTCAAGAAAAGTTAAAAAGGGGAACTGGCTTCATATTAGAGTATAATTTTTATCAATATATAGTGGCATAGCGAACGAAAAATACCAAAAGAAGTGTTTTTATATTGTTTATGAATATTGAGGAAAAAGAAGTAAATATAGCAAAAAAAAGAGAAAATAAAAGATAATATGCCGTATATTTTAAAAATCGCGTTAAATCGACGTTAAAATAGTTGCAAACAACATAAAATCCGAGTATAATTATAAAAGTCGCCTCAAGAAAAGACAAAAAAGAGGTAACACACAGAACCTTGAAAAATGAACAGTGCAGGCTTGAAGATTCTTTGAGAGAAGAATTCCGAGTAATTTTGGATAAAGACAGAGATATCGGTCAAAAGGATATCGCTCCGCAAGCGGAGTTGA